>JBDSBT010000091.1:0-5750 GCA_039921425.1 Gemmatimonadaceae bacterium
ACGTCATTTCGCGCTTCCCATGTCGACACGCGACGGCCATGCAGACGCACGAAGGCGAGATCGGTGTTCGTCACCTCCATCACTGGCGGAACGCTGCTCTCCATTCCTGGCGGCGCGTCTACAGCCACGTAGCTGAATTGCAAATCCCGCAAAAGTTGAAACGCCCGCGACGCAGTTCGATCGGACAACCAGTCTCGATGACGAAATTCTACTGACGCGGGGCAATCTCCCAGCTTGTCACGGGCATCGCGAAGAAATGCAGCACTTTCGCGCGACGGCGTGAACCATTTTGGAAACTGAAGCATCACTGCCCCCAGCTTTCCCGCCAACCGCAGCGGTTCCAACGCGGAGATGAACCTAGCCCATACCTCAGCGATCGCTTCGCTCGAGAAATGGTGAGAGTAGACATTGCGCGCGGTTCGTAGTCGAAGTGGAAGGTCGGCCGTCAGCCACGATGGGAGCCGGGCGGGATTAGTAGGATGGCCGGTCATTAGCGAATGCGCCTTGATGTCGAAGGCGAAATGCTCCGGAGTTCGCTCAACCCAGCGCCGTGACGTTGCTTCCGACGGCAAGGAGTAATAAGTGGCGTCTACTTCGACCATGGGAAAAACGCTCGCGTAATATCTGAGGCGTTCTTCAGATGTTGTCGTATGCCGTGGATAGAAAACGTCGGCGGCCAGGATGGTTGGATCGGTCCAGCCAGCGACACCGGTATAGATCAGCGTTCCTCCAACTACGATCGGATCGGGCTGCGATTTTGACACGAGCCGTGCTCGACGCTTTGCCTCCACCCAGCCCGGATCGTAAGTGGGGTGCCATCCAACTTCGATTGCCGGAGTATCGGCCGCGGGTTGCGATTCGATTGCCTCCAGATCCGGCGGTAGCTGTTCGGGTGCCCACATTGTCTGCGCAATCATCGCCGTCACACGGGCTGGCGCCTCGCGCGCAAGGCCGGCAATCAACTCCGCTTCAGGAAGGTTCTTCCAGTATCGCGCTGGCATCTCGGCCAACATGGCAGAGCGGTTCAATCGAGCGGGGTTGAAGGTCCCGGCGTAGTAAGTCTTCCAGAGGCTTTCGAGACTGTCGTCGTGCGATGGAGCCTGGTGTTGCTCGATGCCGTCAGAAAGAAAAAGCTGGTCGAGATCCCACCGCGCGCATCCATCAGGGGTGAGTACGGACCATCGCATAAAACGAAACCGGTCAACGAAAAATGGGGCAACACGCTCGACAACGCGGTGAGCCGGCTCGAACCACGAAATAAATTCTTCGTCATCCGGCTGATCCGATGACATCGCTCGAAATCGCACGAAAGCTTTCATCTTGTGCGCAGCTCGGCGGACTCCGCGATGCATGACGGTCAATCGCGCGACCAGCGGGTCGGAAGCAACTTGAAGCAGATAAGGCTCACCGTGCGCCATTCGCCACGCCAGCTCGTAAAGCAGCGACCACCGCGACTCATCACGATGACACGCAATGCTTTGGGCGAGCGGCGTGAACCGCCGCGACACTCGTGGGTCGGATGCTTTTTCGTCCAGTGTGACCAAATCCGCACCGAACAGCCCTGTCGCAGACCCGTCATCGCGCCACTCGATAGCTTGCGGGTCCAGATCTGCGCGAAGGCACCTCCTCGCTGCCGACCTCCACCGGGAAAAAGTTGCCGGAACCGAAGCTGGCGCTCCGTTCACAGCTCGCCCGTCACCGCCGACAATGCGGGAGGAGTCCAAAGGTCGAGCTGTAGGCATTCCCTCAAACGCGAGATGAGATTTGCTGAATCAAGTCCGATGTTTCCGGGCTTGTAGTCAGCAGTGGTGATGAACGGACGGGCACGTGAAAGCGCGACCTTCAAACGCGATAGATCGTCAAGACGTAACCGGCGCCACCGCCGTGCCGCGAGAATTCGCTTCACGCTGCGGATTCCGACACCGGGAATGCGCAGCAGTTCGTCTTTGGATGCGACGTTGACGTCCATTGGAAATCGTTCGCGATTTCTGAGGGCCCACGAAAGCTTCGGATCGAAGTCTAGATCGAGATTCGGTGACGCAGCCGTTGTGAGCTCGTGCACGCCGAATCCGTAGAATCGCATGAGCCAGTCCGCCTGATACAGGCGGTGTTCGCGCAAAAGCGGCGGATCATCGGGAGGGAGGATACTGGATGCGTCGGGAATCGGACTGAAGGCAGAGTAGTAAACGCGCCGGAGCTTCTGATTCGTATAAAGTGAAGCCGACGTCTGGAGCAACACCGCATCGCTCGCATCGGTCGCGCCGACTATCATCTGGGTCGCTTGGCCGGCAGGAGAAAACGAAAGCGGACTACGCAAAGGAGATGTGCGAGTGACATGCGCCCGATCTTCCCTGGCCTCGGCTATTCCGTCGCGGATCGTTCCCATCGCGCGTGTGATCTGGACCAGGTCTTTTTCCGGTGCCAGCGCGTCAAGATCAGACTGCCTCGGCAGCTCGACGTTGATACTCAGGCGGTCGGCCCACTTCCCTGCTTCGCGAATCAGCTCGGGCGCTGCATTCGGAATGGTTTTGAGGTGGATGTAGCCGGCGAACTTGTGCGCCAGTCGGAGCGACTTTGCGACCGCGACGAGCTGCTCCATGGTGTAGTCCGCATCACGAATGATCCCGGAGCTGAGAAACAGTCCTTCGATGTAGTTGCGGCGGTAGAAGTCGATCGTGAGCCGAACGACTTCTTCCGGAGTGAATCTCGCGCGCTTGACCCCGCTCGACCGGCGGTTGATGCAGTAGCTGCAGTCGTAAATGCAGTAGTTGGTGAGGAGTATCTTGAGAAGGGAAACGCAGCGTCCATCCGGGGTGTAGCTGTGACAAATGCCGGTTCCTTCCGTCGATCCAATGCCGCCTTGTTTCGCCTTCCTGCCTTTCGCTCCGCTACTCGCGCATGATGCGTCATATTTCGCGGCATCAGCCAG
Source organism: Gemmatimonadaceae bacterium (assembly GCA_039921425.1). Classification (GTDB taxonomy): domain Bacteria; phylum Gemmatimonadota; class Gemmatimonadetes; order Gemmatimonadales; family Gemmatimonadaceae; genus UBA4720. The sequence continues at coordinate 2,930 of JBDSBT010000091.1, forward strand.
AATCAACAATTTATCGCTTAAATCCATGCCCGAAGATAAGCCGAATCATCGTCTGGCAACAGTCATTTTCTTCACACACGGCGGAAGTCCGAGGCGTCGATATGAACCTCGATCTGGTCGATCATTTCCTGGGCCTCGACCTTTCGCAACAACTGCTTTATCTCCGGATCAGCCGCTTCGGCGAGCTCCATTTTTTCGCCGATCGCTGCGACCAGACGCAGGATATGTGTCGTCTCCTGCTCAGTGAGCAAACTGACCTGAACGTCGAGGTGATTTCTCGTCTCCTCATTGGCGCTCATCCGGTTTTGCGCTATCAGCACAAACGTCGCGAGAAAGATCGCCTCGACCGTTGCCACCGTATTGAGTCCGACGAGCTGTGGATCGAGGCGCGGGCCGCCGGGAAACCATCCAAGATCCAGCGCGGCCCACAGTCCAAAGACCACTGCATGCAAGTAAACGGATCGCATGCTGCCGGCGAATCTCGAAACCGCCATCGCGAGGCGATCTCCTCCGGATTTTGGCCGTAGCTGCGCTGCGGAAAGCTCGGCCAGCGCGCGGATGTTGCGCTCGAGGATTGGGTGAGTTCGCTCGCGGGCGGTTCTCGTACCTCGCTCCTCAGACACGTCATTTGAAGGCGTTGTCATCATTTCTTGTGTAGGATTTTTCCAGCTTAATCAATCATGTAATACACCGACCGGCCGCGGCCGGTTCTCTCAAATCTTTCCTGGATTTGGCGGCGATGACAGGAGAACTCGCCCTGAGGCTCCCCGGTAGAAGTTAGGGTCTGGCGCCAGCAATCAGATAGTCTGCAAACTCCGATGGGAGCGATGAAACTATGATTGCTTTCGCGGCGAGTTCCACATCGTACTCGACGCGGACATACTCTGACTTGACACTGCTCCCGGTGACGTCGAGAGCGACGTAGCCGGCGCGCCAATCGCCGTCTTTCGGGCGGCCCACCGACCCCGTATTCACGAAGTGAATCCCCTCGACCTCTCGCTTCCACGGCAGATGGGTGTGTCCAAACGCAATAACGTCGCCCTTTTTCGCTCCCGCCTTGCTGGCCATCGATAAACAGAACTCGTCCGACCGGTCTTCAGTCCAGTAGAGTGTGTTCAACGTCGGTGTGCCATGAACGAGAATAATGCGCGGGTCAGACGTATGGCCTCCGAACGGCGCAACATCGAGACGAAACGGAAGCCGTCCCAGCGCCGCTTTCGTTTCTGGTGAAACGTTTTCTCTCGTCCATTGATAGCTGAGGTGAGCGAGCTCCTGTTGATGCGGATCTTCGTATTCGCAGCCGCAGTGCTTGTAGTCTGTCGCGACGGTCGAGTCGTAATTCCCCGCCACGCCCTCGATACCCGCATCATGCAGGAGCTGCACTGTCTCATTCGGCCAGGGCGCATAGCCAACTAGATCCCCGATATGAAACACGTTCTCTAACTGCCGGACCGTGATATCCGCCAGAACAGACTGTAACGCAGGCAGGTTTGCGTGAATGTCGGAGATGAGCGCGAATTTCATCGGTCAGGCCATCAGTTGCAGCACTCAGGGCCACAGCACGAAGAAGCTTCCAGATTTGCCTTGGCCGGCCTCGGCGAAGTTCCCGGCTTCGTAGCGCGAACGAACCCGCTCATGAACTTCCCATCGATCTCGGCCGCGAGTTTCCGAGCGTTGAGACCCGTGCCCTCGAGAAAGGCCGCTCCATCGGCCGCTGTATACACTCGCGTCGGCTCGATGGTCGGATTCTCGAACCCCACTTCGCGGAGTAGCGACAGAAATTCCTGTTCCTCGAGAGCTCCAGCGACGCAACCGATCCAGAGCTCCATGCTCTTCCTCACCTCGGATGGAGTTTCGCCTCTCACAATGACATCGCTCACCGCAAAGCGTCCACCGGGCTTCAGAACGCGGAATGCTTCCTTCAGAACCGTACGCTTGTCCGAGGACAGATTGATGACACAGTTCGAGATGATAACATCGACTGAATTCCCCGGCAGCGGTATCGACTCGATTTGACCGCGCAGGAACTCGACATTCGTCACATTGGCTTCGGCGGCGTTTCTCTTCGCGAGATCGAGCATGTCGTCAGTCATGTCGAGGCCGTAGGCTTTCCCCGTTTTCCCAACTCTGCGGGCTGATAGTATCACGTCGATGCCGCCGCCCGAGCCAAGGTCGAGGACTACTTCGCCTTCTTCGAGCTGGGCGAGCGCCGTAGGATTGCCGCAGCCCAGCGATGCAAGTACTGCCGCGGAGGGAAGCTCGTCCGTTTCTCCGTTGACATAGAGGTTCGACGTGATAGGGTCAGTCGTGCCATTGAACGCCGCACCACCACAGCATGAGTTGACCGGCCCGCAGCAGTTGCTCTTTGCTCCTTCCGACGCTCGGCGCGCGGCCTCACCGTATTTCTCACGAACGACTTCGGTTAGTTCTGCAGAAGCTGTTGACATTGTCATCCTCCAATCAAAAAATATTGATGAATACCTGAAAAAAATTATCCGCAGCAGGTCGACTTGATGCGCAGCTGCTCGCGCGATCCGGCGATGCGAACGGTACGCCCCTTGTCGAGGCCGCGCGGAAGAAATGCGATTACCATGTCGTGCGCTTCGTCGAGTGCTCCCGGCACAATCGAGTAGTACGACCAGCGACCTTCCTTCCGGTCATCGACGAGACCCGCATCCTTGAGAACCCTGAGGTGAAACGACAGGCGAGATTGAGCGACGTCGAGCTGGTCCTGAAGCTCGCAAACGCATCGTTCCCCGCCCTTCAACATTTCGAGGGCGGCAAGGCGCGTGGAGTCGGAGAGAGCGTGGAAAAGTCCCAC
>JBDSBT010000092.1:0-8887 GCA_039921425.1 Gemmatimonadaceae bacterium
GGTCCCGGTGTCCATGGTTTACAGGAAGGGCACGAAGATGGACGGCTCTGCCCCGATGCTTCTCTATGCCTACGGGTCGTATGGCGCTTCGATCGATCCCAACTTCTCCTCGAGCCGCCTGGCGCTGCTCGACCGAGGTTTTATCTGGGCGCTCGCGAGCATTCGCGGTGGTGGCGAGCTCGGCGAAGGTTGGCGTGACGATGGCCGCATGATGCAGAAGATGAACACCTTCAATGATTTCGTAGATGTTGCGAAGTACCTGGAGGACAACAAGTACACCTCCGCCGATCGTCTTGCAGCTCACGGTGGATCTGCCGGCGGTCTGCTGATGGGAGCCGTGGTGAACATGCGGCCCGATCTGTTCAATGCCGTGATCGCTCAGGTCCCGTTCGTGGACGTCATAAACACGATGATGGATGCGTCGCTTCCGCTAACGACGGCCGAGTATACCGAGTGGGGCAATCCGAACGTGAAGTCGGAGTTCGATTACATGATGCAGTATTCTCCGTACGACAACGTGAAGGCGCAGAAGTATCCGGCGATGCTCGTGGAGGTGTCGTTGAACGACAGTCAGGTTCCGTATTGGGAGGGAGCGAAATTTGTTGCGAAGCTGAGGAAATTAAAGACTGATGACAACGTCTTGCTACTCAAGGCCAACCTCGGCGCAGGGCATGGCGGACCGTCGGGGAGGTATGACAGGCTGAAGGATGTGGCGCTTGACTACGCCTTCCTTATACGTCAACTAGCCCCAACCAAGCCGTGACCGCGTTCCTGTCTTGGCGGCTCCTGCCTGCTGAGGGTACCTACCGCTCTCGCCGCGTTGCCGCCGCCGAAAACACTCGGCGGCGGCAACTTTCACCTCATTTCGACCCGTGAATTGCGCGTAGCGCGTTGTCAGCCACATACGATCCAACTTTCCGCCCCTGCGTTTCGCCCGCCTCCGTGGCGAACCGGAAGTGATATCCAATGTAGACGCGGGACTCATCATTCTCCTTTGCCGCATCGGCAACCGTTAGGAAGGAGCGTGTGACGCCGGGCAACGACCCGCTGCTGGTCGAGAATGCCGGTCCATTTACGGGCAAGATTGCTTCGATTATCGCTGCGGCGGCCCCGCCAGCGCCGGCGTGTGCGCTCGGATAATCGGGCACGGGCGGGGTTGGAAATGCGAGAACCTCCCAGCCGCCGATCGGGCTCGTGTCGGGATTTCCATCGGAGCCAGCCAGCGCGACAGCTGTCACCGGCCTCCAGAAATTGTAGTAGTACTTCGATTCAAGAGACGTCGAGTACGCGTCGAACTCGCCCATCTGCAATAGCGCGAGCATCCGAGCCGTGTCCCACGCGTCGAGGTCGCGTTGATCGGCGATGGTGCGCGCGATTCTATTCCATCCGGTCGGCGAATTTTCCATCCAGAAGAGGGCAATCTCTGTTTGAGCGGCAGTCCGGGTTAAACAACCTGCGCAGCCAAGTGCGGCAACTTCATTGTAGTCATGTGTGTACCTCGCCGTCTGAACTGCGGCCGCGTTCGACGGCGCACCATAAGGATGCGGGGCACGGAACTGCGACGTGCTGGTCACCACGAAGGGGGTTACCGTTGTTCCCCAGAGGTTCGCGTCGGCGAATCCGCCAGTTCCGAAAAAGTCGAATCCCGGCGTGTTGAACGGAAAAGTGAAGCGGTAGTCGCCAGGGTGGGAGCCCGGCACATACGGGCCGACTCCACCACCCGCGGTGCCATCGGCGGCGCGCCTTGCGAGAATTGCAGCGGCCGAACGCTGTCCGATTGCGACTCCCTCGGCAAAACCCGACGCGCCGGACACACTTGCGATTGCCGAAGCGTACCACGCATTCGTACTCTCGCTGGCTCCGGGATCTGCGCCAACAATGGCATCACGCGCCGCAGTGAGAACGGCTGCTGTCAGGTCTGCGTGGTGATCCAGATGGCCCGTATCGGCGTATCGCTCAAATCGCGGCACGATTGCGTTGAGCGCATCGTGCATGGCGACGTTACTGATGGCGTACAGTCTCGCCTCGACAAAGGGTGCTAGCGGGACGCCTGGTGGAACCAGCGAGGGAGCTGCAGCGACTGCCTGCGCGTTTCCGGCCAGCACGGCGTTTAGAGCAGCCGAGGCTTCGGGTATCGGGACACCGCCGGCGGTGTAAACGGGGGACGGTGGCGGCTCAGAAACCCCGGCATCCGTTGAGGTGGGGTCCGCTGAACAGGCGGAGATTACAACGATGGAGGCGACTAGAGCCGCGCTGCGAACGAGCTGCGTACTTGACGACATGTGCGGATCCTCTTCGAAGGTGGAGGTCATCAGAAACCTCCCGACAATAGAGGAAGCACGTGAGCGCGCCGTGTCCTGTCCGTTACCCAGGCGGCAATCAACCGAATTGTTCAGGAAAATCCGAAAATGCGGCCGGACAAGACTAATGCCGCGTCAGCTCTGCCCAGCGCATGTTGCTAAAACGCTCGTCTATCGTGAAGTAGAAGTTCTTTCCATCGCTAGCCACAGTTGGGCCATGCATCCTTCTGGATGGATCGTCAAGACGAACCCGGAGGCGCGGCGCCCCGCCCACCGCCGGTACAGACCAGATACCTCCACGTCCTGATTCGTCGCTGCCGATGAACCAGATTGTCGCCTGATCGATCTTCCATACGATATTGCTCGCGATCGGATCGTCGGTGCCGCGGCGGCGAGTGTACACGTTTCGTCTTGGACCAGAGTCTGCCGCCATCGCGTCGATTCCCCCATCGTATCGCACAAACGCCAGCATTTTTCCATCGGCCGACCAGGAAGGAAGTTGCGCTCCGGCAAGCTTCCACGCGGGCTGCTGCCACTTTCCATCAGCGCCACGATGCACGACGAACGACGCGCCCTGCTCCTTCTCATGCCTCCAGAGTGCGATCGACCGACCGTCAGGCGACCATTGCGGACTTCCCTGATCCCCCGAGTCCGTCGGACACGCTTCGATCTCCAGACCGTTCGAAAGATTCCTCACAAAAAGACGTCGCGATCCCTTGATCCACCTGTGAAAAGCGAGCTCACGACCGTCAGGCGAAACAGTGCCCATGTACTCCGGACGCGGATCATCCGTCAGCCGCTCGGCTGACCCTCCTTCGATCGGAATCCGAAACTCGTCAGCATTTCCGTAAAGATTGCTGTCGTACACCAGCCACTTGCCGTCGCTCGACGCATTGACCGTCTCGATCAGTTGGGTTCCCGTGGTTACCTGCCGCGCGTCGGCGAATGAAAGAATTCTGTCAGATGGAACTGGGACCGACCACACGTTCGCTCGCCGCACCTGAACCGAGTACGCAATCCGATTCGACGACAGGTCGATCGACTCGGCCACTATTCCCGCGCGCACGTAATCACCGGAAGGCCGGCCATCGTTGTCGAGCGGAACAGCGTATGCTTCCCCAGGTGTCCCGCCGCGGTCGGACAGCATCCACAGAAACCTGCTGTCGGCCGACCACGCCGGACTGCGATTCCGAAATTGTGGACCCGTAACATCCACTGCTGTTCCGCTCGCTGCGTTGAAGACTATAACCGCGCTGGGCGCCTCGTTCCCGAACAATGGTCCGGGCTCGAATGAAAGCCAGTTTCCGGAAACACATGCGATGCGACTCCCATCCGGCGACCAGACACACGAGTGGATCTGTCGGCCGGTTCCCACATAACGCGAGCCGAGACCCTGGAGTGGCATCACGATCAGTGAGTCGTCTCTCACTATGAGAATCGAATCGCCAGTCGGCGACCACGACGCCGACCGGACCATCCCGTCGCCTTCCGTGCCTCTCGCAACAATCTGGGGCGACCCGCCGACCGACGGCGCGACGTACGCATTCGCGCGCGACAGAAACAGAATCTGATCGTTGTCAGTGGCCCATCGCGGCATCAGCTCCACCGCGCCTGAATCGGAAGTGAGAGACCAAGCCGGTCCACCGCCAATTTTCTGCACGAAGATTCGGAGTGCGCTCCTATTTCCTTTCGCGTACGCGACGAGGCGTCCATTAGGCGAAATCGCTGCTTCGACCTGAAGACCTTCTTCAGAAGTGAGCGGACCAGAATGTCCAATCGACATCGGCCTTTCCACGCGCGACGAACGCCAGGCAGCAATCGCTATCATCGCGGCGAAAACGCCGCCTGCGAAAACAAAGACACGGCTGCGGCTTCTCGTCTGCGACCGGCCATGCCCGGCTCCCTTGACCAGGTTGGGTGAATTGACAGCATCTGCGTCTGCGGCAGCTATCAGCGCGTCGGGCGGTGGCGCACTCAGCGCGATCGGTGCCCGGGCTTTCGTTCGAGGCTGTAGTGTCGCACAACCCCTAAGCCGATTCGCAATCGCGATCGTCTCCGGCGCAGGCTCGGCCTCGAAATCGGCCGCCAGTCGTTGTTTGAAGTTTTCAAAAACTGCGAGTGCGCCAGCACGGTCGCCGACTGCTTCGTGCAGCGCCATCGCACGACGAACGATGGTCTCATCGTCTGGCTCGATTTCCATCAAGCGTCGCGTCACCGCAAGTGCTCGAGCATTGTCCCCGCTCGCCTCGAGAATACTGGTGTGCTTTGTTACCGCGACGATCATCGCTGACTTCAGCCGAGAACGTTCGGCATCGAGCCAGCGCTGAAAGCCCTCGCTTCCCGGCGGAAATAAGCCGGGCAGAAGATCCCCTCGATACTCGGCGAGAGCCACATCGACGTCTTTCGCGTTCAGCGCGTCCCACACTCGCCCGACGTCCGTCCGAAGCAACTGCGGATCAACGGAGACATCTTCATCGCCCCGCGTACGGATCATCGCGTCGCCCAGACCCTGTCGAAGCGCGTAGAGGGCCGACCGCAACGAGGCGCGTGCGTGCGACTCGTCGAGCTCGGGCCAGAATAAGCCGAGTAGGACGTCCCGGCGGTGCCACGTCCCGGTGGCGGGTATGGCGAGGTACGACAGCAACGCGAGCCGCTTTGGCTGTCGAAGCACAGCGTCAGCCTCGGTGCCGTCATCGGATAGCAGGCGAATCTGGCCCAGTGCCCTCAGTTCCATGCACTGAAGATGCTTCATTAGTTTTTTTTTGCAACGAAGCGCCGCAGGACGCCCTCGCGCAGGAGCTGACGATCGCTACATCCGGCCCAACCCCGGTGAGCTACGTGGTACGCCTCAAAACCCGCCTCGTTCGCGACGGTGACAAGAGCCGGCGAAAGACATTCGTCGATCAGGATTCTCATTCACGAGCTAACGCTCTTCGATGTAGCGAGAGCGATCGGCGTATCCTTCCATGGCGGTTTGCGCGGCCTGCCCCGCCTCGGGTGGGTGTTAGCGTAGGCAGTTGCAGCACGAACCTTTTTCGCTGAGAGCGACGGGTAGTCCTCCAGGATCTCCCTTTCATCCGCGCCCTGTTCCACGAGATCAGCGATGAGATGAACCGGAACCCTGGTACCTCGAATAACCGGCTCCCCGCCGCGAATTGCGGGGTCGGAAATCACCATGTCATTACCATCGCTGAGAGCGTTCCAGCGTTTGGCGAGTCGCAAGCAGGTTGCTTTTGCATCGATGGCAATAACGCCGTCTGCGAGACGGATCGTGCATTCAGAATCGCGCGCGACCCATCGTTTCGCCCAAATCCGGTCGGCGAGTGAAGATTCGACTAGTCCGCCGTAGAGCTCCCGCTTGGCGCCATGCGACAGCTTGTCCGATAGAAGCTTGCGGAGAGCCAGGTATAGAACATCGGCTGTTCCGAGCTGGCGGGCCGGATCCCGACGTGCGCCCGAGCGGATCAACTCGATCTCGCCGCGGTCGATCGTTGCATTAACTGCCTTAAGCGATAGCTCCGCCAACCACGCGGCTTCTGGCGCGGTAAATCGCTTGGCTGCGTTGTTTTTTTGCATCAATACTGGAGTATCCATAAATTATCCCCTGGCTGAGGATTAATTTAGGTTCGGCAAGCGGGTCGGGCAAGCCGCACAAGGCTTTGCGTCTTCTGCGCGCGGGGCGTGCGCCAAGCGAGGCAGCGTCCGAATCCGGATTCGCGCGAGGGTCAAGCTTGCCCGTATCGTTCGGATCTGTAATACAAAAAGAGAAACAGGGCTCCCAATGCTCCGAGCAAATGCCAGACGGCGTGACCTTGAAGCCAACTTATCGGGCTGCAGGCGACACGAGTGATGTCCGCTATCCATATGACAAAACCAATCGCAAGAGAAGCGACCGCGGCTCCCAGAAGACGACCGTTAGAGACAACCGTCCGTGTATTGCGATATCTCCATTCCAGACCCAGGGCCGCGAGCAATACAACGGCGAAAGCGTAGCGGCGTGCCTCAGGGAAAGTATCGAGGAGTTCTGCCAGGGCTCCATTTAGCACGAGGTAGCCAACGACAAGGGCAGCAACTGGAATGGGTCGAAGGCGCTGGATATTGAAAAGGAGTATAAACGTCGCGATCAGGTACATACCGAACACGTCGGCGAACTGAGTTTTGACAGTCAATTCGGCGTGGAAGGCAGCACTTCCAATTCCAATCATTACAAGCGCTAGCGCATACACCAGAGGATATGCGAGACTCAAACTCAGCAGATTTTGCGGTTGTGAACGCCGAGCCGAACGATCTCGAAGGGCGACGGCTATAACGGCTACCGCGACTGCCACGAATGCTAGAGAAGACCACGAATTGGCTGGCTGGAGAGGCGGCTTGGAACGTATTGCCTCACAGAAGCAGGACGATGGCATACACGACGCTGGCCTGACTTGCGCTATTACCATCGACGAGCCTCTCATTCGCCAGGACTTGCTGTTGGTAGCTCGAGCTCCAAAATTCAGTTATGGGAGGAAGACGTCATGAAAGAAGACAAGCTGGTCTGTGCCAAGTGCGGTGGAGCGATGGACGAGGGCCTCATTCTGGACAACACATACGGAGCTCGGCTCCAGAGCGAGTGGGTAGAGGGCGCTCCTGAGCCGAGTCGGTGGACGGGTCTCAAGATCAAGGGGAAGGAGCATTTGCCAGTTGCGACTTTTCGCTGCGAGAAGTGCGGCTATCTGGAGTCATACGCGCCGTTGGCATAGTTGACGTAATTCCTGGTACAGCGAATAACCGGCTCCCCCGCCGCAAATTGCCGGGCGGAAATCACCACGTCATTCGCATGGCTAAGAGCGTTCCAACGTTTTGCGAGTCGCAAGCAGGTTGCTACCCAAGCTCCAGTACCGGTGCGGGGATGTTTACGAGCCCGGTGGAGATATTTGATGCTTCAAAGAATCAGATGCGGATCGAGGTCGTGGGGTCGGGGAATGTTTGGACGTTCCAGTTTACCGAGAGCGGGTCGGCCGTCAGCGTCGTTCTTCAAGGCGTGACTTTTACGAGAGCACGTTGAGTATCAACCCTTTTTGGACTGGCGCTGTCTACCCAGGAAACCCACAGGACACGCAAATGAAGCTCCCAACCGCAGTCATAATTATCGTCCTCTCCGCAGCTACCACCCTTCCTTTATCGACCGGCTCAGCACACACGCGGGAATCGCCCTCGCGAGCTGCTGTGATCGTCGCTTCGTTCAATAAATCAAAGCACGCTGTCAAAGAGCGCCGCGGCGTGAGGACCGAGAAGTTCAAGGAAGTCAAATCCGAGCTCGTGACTCCGAAGTCGCCGAGTACCTTTTCGGGATCCTATGAGGTTGTGGGAATGGGCGCTTCGTTGCGACTTCAGATCGATGACAGAAGTGGCTCCGGGAGCGCCAGAGCCGCTCGACGAAGATGTTGTCCCGCCAGCAGCCGCGTCCATCCATGCTGATCCTGATGCCTTGATCCATCAGCATACCTGTGAATGCTGCGCTCGTAAACTGCGACCCCTGGTCAGTGTTGAAGATCGCCGGGCAGCCGTGACGAGAGATCGCTTCTTCGACCGCCTCGATGCAGAACGCGCTGTCGAGCGTGATCGACACGCGCCAGCCGAGCACGCGGCGGCTGGCCCAGTCCATTACTGCCGCGAGGTACACGAAGCCCCTTGCCATCGGGATGTAGGTGATGTCCATCGCCCAGACTTCGTTCGGCTGCGTGACAAGACGGTTCCTGAGGAGATACGGAAAAACCGGGTGTGCACGGTGACGGCGACTTGTGCCCGGCTGCGGACAAATCGCCGCGATGCCCATCTGCCTCATGATGGTCGAAACATGACGCCGGCCCACGCCGGGAAATTCCTCTGGATAGTGTTTCCCGAGCAGGCGCCGCAACATGCGCGCTCCGGCGAATGGAAACTCCAGGTGCAGTTGATCGATCCGGCGCATCAGCGCGAGATCTCGTACCGGTACGGGGCGAGGCTGGTAATAGATCACGCCCCGGCTGATGCCCAGGGCGCGCGCCTGCTTCGTGATCGGCAACTTGTGCGTCCTGTCGATCATCGCCTGGCGCTCAGCAGGCCGGCCTTGCTGAGCGCGTGTTCTAAAAAATCATTCTCGAGCGCGAGCTCGCCAATCTTTGCGTGCAACGTCTTCACATCCACCGGTGGGTCGGCGGCATGATTTCCATCTGCAAACACGCCAGTAGCACCGGCAAGCAACTGGTCCTTCCACGCAGTGACCTGGGCCGGGTGTACATCAAACCGCTTGGCCAGTTCGGCGAGCGTCGCCTCCCCTTTCACAGCGGCGAGGGCGACCTTGGCCTTGAAGGCAGGGGCGTGGTTACGGCGGGCTCGTCTGGACATAAAAAACTCTCCTCTCTGCTGGACGAATCTTCGTCCGTGGGAGCCCGTCTGTCCACTTATCCAACCTGTTCAAAAAACCGGGGCCACTTCTATGTCGATTCCCTATCAACGGAGTGTCGGTTTCTTATCACCTAAAACTCCGTGCATTGTGCTCTAACCTTTTCACCTGCAGCTCTTTAAACCTCTTGCCCACGACATTCAGCACATTCCCGTCCTTC
>JBDSBT010000093.1:0-7230 GCA_039921425.1 Gemmatimonadaceae bacterium
CGGCTGTGGATGCCAATCGTTCCCCTCCTGATCAGCGAAGCATGGCTCACCAGGGTGGGCAGAGACACGACCGGTTTCCGGCTGGTGGCATCGCGGGTATACCTCGGCTGGTATATGCTAACGGGCCTCGCGGCGATTGCGTACACAACCCGAATCAGCCTGGCTGGAAATAATTTTTCACGAGTGTACGGCAAGGCAGGCGGAATGGCGTTGTCAATCGTCAAGGTGGAGCATCCCGCCTACTATGACTCCTACAACGAGCGGGCTGCGAACCTTATCGCGAGATACGGGAAAGCCCGAATACCGCACGCCAGGTGAACTATCCTTTCCTCGCGACCGCGTCGGAGTAGAGCTCGACGAACTCTCTGGCGATGCGTTCCCATGAAAAACGACTCGTAGCGAACTCCCTTCCCGCGGCACCCATCCGCGACAGCGCCGGCTTGTCCAGTGAAGTCACCTTCCTAAGACAGCTCTCGATCGCTCTCGCATTTGGTTCGACAGACCATCCACAGCCTTGCGCCGGCAAATCTTTCCAGGGTGTAGCGGTCGTCGTGAGGACTGGAATGCCATACGCGAGAGCCTCGGCCACGACGACGCCGAAACTTTCCGACAACGAAGGAAGAATGAGCACGTCGGCGGCCCTCAGCTGCCGAGCCTTTTCCTCACCCTCGACTCGGCCTGTAAAGGTCACGATGTCACCGAGTCCCTCGCGCTCCACGGCGGCGACTAGCTCCCGCTTGTGACCGGCTTCATCCGGTCCGGCGATCCTGAGCCTCCACCCTCCTGGACGAACGCGCGCCCAGGCCTCGATGAGCATCGGCAATCCTTTTACGGGATATAAGCGGCCGAGGAACAACGCAGTTCGGACCGATCCGGTGCTGGATGGACATGTTGCCTTGATCGCAGACCTATCCGGAATGTCGATTCCATTCGGGATCACGCGCACAGGCACACCGAGCGCAAAGCGCTCGATTCCGGACGCCTCTGGCTCCGCCGCAGCGTGATGAAATGTCGCACGCGACAGATCGCGCCTTTGATATAGCGTCCATGCGGCTTTCTTCTTCAGTCCCTTGTGACGCAACGCCCATGGTTCGAGCATGCCTCGCACGCTGACGACACGTGGTGTCGATAGCTCGCCGGCAACCACCGCAACCAGGTGATTGTGAGGCAGCCACAGGCCGTTGTCGTGAATTAGATCGGCTCGACCAAACGCCTTGAGGGCTTCGCGCAATGATCCCGAAAGACGCGTTACAGGCGAGTCATTCAGCAGCGGCGAGGTCAGTGACGATCCATCCGGCGTCCAAAGGCCGACGCCAATTCCCCTTTTCGCCAGCTCAACTCCAAGCCTCGAGACGGAATAAGCGGGACCGCCATAGTCCGTTCGCAGACTCGTGGCTGCGAGAAAAACTTTCATGCTCGGGAAAGCGCCACGTCGACCGCCGAATCCTTCGGGTTGGCCTCTAGGAGAACTACAGCAAGCGCCCATCGCCGGTACCATTCGCGAAGCGGAACGGGCGACACTTCGTCAGCAACATCGAGGAGCTTTCCAAAGCCGTCCCGAGTCCAGTCTTCGAAAGGAAAACGAAATCCCCGTTTCGGCTGCCCGCGAACCCATTCGGGAATTTCCGGGACCGCGTCGACCAACAGTGCCTTTCCGCTTCTCAGTCTCGATAACGCAGGTATGATCGAGATAGACTCGAAAAGTCTGGCGTCGACAAAAGGAACTCTCAGCTCCAGACCGCTAGCCATGCTGAAAACGTCGCTGTCACGAAGTAGCTGATTACGCATATAGCGCGTGAGCTCGAGCATGCTCACCTGGTCGAGCGGCTCGCTGGTACCGTCGAATGCTCTCCAGTCGGCCGGGCCTGGGTCAGTGCCTGTGATCGATTGAGCAAGCTCGCGCGCTTCAGGCTCCGTGAAGATTCCGCGTTGAGCGTGAAATGCGCTCAGCGCCGTTCCTGGACCCAGAAGGAATTGTCCGAGCCGTCGCCAGCGTGATCCGGCCGGTGATCTTCCTAGCGCCGCTGCAGCCGCCGGACGAAATACTCCGAGCCGGCGAAAAAGATCGAGAAACCGGGGAACACGATTGAACGATCCGTAACCGCCGAACATTTCGTCGCCACCCAGGCCCGATAGAACAACCTTTACGCCTTCGCGCTTAGCAAGCTTACTCACGCACCATGTGTTGAAGCCGTCGACAGTCGGTTGATCTATTGCCGCGAGGTAGGATGCAACTTCTGCTATGCCCTCTTCCTCAGTCATCATCCACTCAGTGTGAGTGGAGCCGAAATGCTTTGCGGTGCGGCGCGCGGTGCGCGATTCGTCCAAAGCAGGGTCATCGAAACCAATCGAAAAAGTTCGAATGTCGACGTTCGGACCGAGCACAGTTCGCGCGAGCGCCAGGACCGCGGTGGAATCGACTCCACCGCTCAGGAAGAAGCCGACGGGAACGTCGCTGACGAGATGACGTCCGACCGACTCGAGAAGTGCGTCGCGCGTGTGTGCGACCGGATTGGAAGGTGCCTCGCCATTGCCGAATGCCAGCTGATGCCAGCGCTTCACTGTCGCCGAGCCGGCCTTCCATTCGAGGTAACAACCCGCCGGCAGTTCGTGAATTCCGTTCCAGAGCGTCGCCGGCTCCGGTACGCTTCCCCACATCAGCGTATCGCGAACAGAGGCCGGTGATAACGTCGCCGACCCGATTATCGTGCGAAGCGCCTTGACCTCCGACGCGAATTTGAGAGAGCCCGATTCAGTCGAATAGTACAGCGGCTTGATCCCGAACGGATCGCGCGCAAGCAGCGCCGCGCCCGATGAATGATCGAAGAAGGCGAACGCGAACATCCCGGCGAGGCGAGGGAGTACCTTCACTCCATCGCGAGTCAGTAGATGGAGAAGAATCTCAGTGTCAGAGCTTCCGTTGAGAGCGAAGGGGTCGATGCCCTCTCTCAGCTCTTCGTAGTTATAGATCTCACCGTTGTAGATCAGTGAATAGCGGCCAACCTGTGGGGTGCCCCAGTCGTAGGTCATCGGCTGGCTGCCAGTATCGGTTATGTCGATCACCGCGAGACGTGTGTGAATCAAGCCCGCGTGATGAGGCTCATCGAGGAGGTAGCCTTCTCCATCCGGGCCGCGGTGGCGCAGCGCCTGAAGCAGAATCTGCGGATCTGCCAGAGTGGGAGTTTCCCCGATCCAGCCGCCAATGCCGCACATCAGCCGTTCACCCGGTGATTGGCCGGCGACAAGTCGAGCGACTGCAGCAGTCTTTTACGAAATGCTTCTCGCCCAAACCGGCCAACAACCGCGTCGCGAAGAGCAGCTTTGTCGAACCACAGTGGTGGCCCTTCTCGCATCAGCAGATCTATAATTCCGGCAGCTATCTCCTTGACGTCCAGCGGATCCACAAGCCGCCCGAGCTTTCCGCCGTCGAGCGCGTCGACCGAGCCATCACGGTTGCCGCCGAGTGCCGGAGTGCCGCACGCCATCGCTTCCAGAAAGACAATCCCGAAACCTTCACCGGTGCTCGGCATCGCAAAAACGTCGGCGAGCCGGTAGTGATCGGCAAGCTCTGTGTCGGGGATGAAGCCGGCCAGCGTGACGTGCCCCTCGACGCCCCTCTTCTCTGCGAGACTTAAGAGCCGCGGGCCGTCATCGCCGTTTCCGACGAGAATAAAACGGGTTGGCCCGCACGCTTCGATGATTGCGGGGAGGGCTTCGATAACTCGGTCGTATCCCTTGTACGCTTCCTTCGAATCGAGACGACCTACAGTGAGCACGGTGCGTTCACCAGGAGCAAGCCCGTAACGCTCGCGCAGGGCAACCGGCTCTTCTGCCAACATGAAACGGGTTTCGTCAACCGTGTTCGGGAGCAGCTTTATCACCGACGGATTGACGCCTGCATCCAGGACGAGCCGGCGCGTAAACTCGCTGACTGCAAACACTCTCGCTGCCGCTCTCATTGCGGCAGCTTTTCTTTCGTCGAGGTGATGCTGCACATCTATGCCATGAGCCACCACGCTGAAAGGCACCCCCGTCAGCGCCTTCGCAAAACGCGCGACGGGAGCGTAGTTCACGTGGGTGGTGATCACGTGATGGGGCCGGGCGCGGAGGCAAGACGCGAGTAGACCTGCGGCGAATCGGGCTGAGCTGCCCGTCTTGCTCGCGCCCACGCCCCAAAGCGGACGACCGTTCCACTCGCCTGGCGAATCGCATTTGCCGAACAACGCCACGTCGTGGCCGAGGGACTCCAGCGACCACGCAAGCTCGCGGCTGAACGCGCCAATGCCGCCTCCAAAATTCCGGAAGCCCGGTGCCCAGACGTGTATTTGTGACGCCATCAGGCTGAACGAACGTACGCGCTCTTACACACCCGGGACGGTTGTCCTGGTTCGGTCTCTTTCGACAATGACAGCGCGCGCAGCCGCAACCGGGATTGGGCGCAGCGGCACCGGGGGCCGCACCGTGTAATCTCGCTGCACGATGCCGAGGGATCGCCCGAGATGGAACATCACCACCATTAGTAGAGTGCTCCAGAACACTATGCCCACGAAGAATTCGAACGAGTTGCCCCGCCAGAAAATCTGAAAGAGTCCGGAGTAGACCAGTCCACTGCCCATCATGTATCCGCCGAACCACCGTTCGGCGAACCGTGAAGCGACCGACGCAAGGACGCCGTACATGAGACACGACAGGATAATCCCGATCGCGCCTGCGCTCAAATATCCGTCGACCACGAACTGCGGTTTAGCCGAGATGATGGCGCGTCTCGAATAAATATTGTTTTCATATACGCGCTCCATCACGAGGGCTTCAGTGTTGGGCTTTTCCGGCCAAAGCATTCTGGGCACCAGGTTGACGAGGCTCTGTTCTACGAGCCTTGACCCGTAGAACGGGCGCTTATCAGGAACTTGCTGGAGATACCCGACAAACAGTCCGATTTCTGAAAGCCTGTCACGAGCAAAGGCCTGGGAAATCGTCGTGAGGTCGGCCTCACCTGACAGGATCGCTTTGAAGGCCATGGAGCTGGCCTCCTCCTTACTGGTGTTTCCATACCACGCCAACGGGCGGTAGATCGCCGAGTACGCCGGCATGATCAGAACAAACGCCGTGAGGGATATGCTGCCCACAATCAGCGTCGCTCTGCGATAGTAAGGGAAAAGAACGAGGAAAAAAAAGATGAGAAGGACGAGTACTTCCTCCTTCCATCCACTCAACAGTGCGGAAACAATCGTCAAGGTAAACACGAGGGCGTTCAGCCAAACCAGTGTTCCTTCCTTGTTGATCAGAGCGAGGGCAAAGCTGAAAACGGCCGCCGCAGTTGCAATCTCACGAAAGCGAAATGTGAGCTGAAACATAGATGGCATCTGCGAGGTAATGAGCGTTAGCAGGAAAAACGCGCTCGCTATGCCAAGCAAAAACCGGCTATGTCCCCAACGCGCTCTGATGGCATACATCCCGGAGTCCTCGTAGTTCATCGCGAGGAACATTCCTGTAGTTACCGCTGCATGAGCCAGTACATAGTAGCCCTGCGCCTTCGCCGCCATCGCGATTGATGGCGGCGCCCAGCCTTCAGGAAGAACGAAAAGCTCGCCGCGGCGTACCGCCAGGAAGTAGAAAACCGACGTCAACGCGGTGTAGGTCGCGAACACGAGCTGCGTGAACACGATCGGCCTGAAGAGCTGAAAACGCAGCGAGTATCCGCCAGGAAGCTTCTTGAGCCTTCCTGACAGTGAAAACCAGAGAATGAAGATGGAGCCGAGCCAGGCAACCCAGTACGACGCTTCAGGCGTATCCTGGAGCAGGTACGACAATACGAAGGGAAGAAAGAGCAGTAGAAATTTCACGGTATCTCTGTAGCCGTAATCTGCGGGCTTGCCATCATTACATGTTCATGCTCGATCGCGAAGGCGTTTGGCTTGGCGGGAGTATAACGAAAAGCGCTCGACCAGCGCTGCGAAGGCAGCTCGATAAAGCGATAAAACAGGTATGAGGCGAGAATCGAGCTGCCCATTGCCATTGTGAGTATCACTATGCGATTCACCAGAGTCTCCGGAAGCCTCATTCCCATGTTTTGACGCCCCCCGATCAGGGTGTGCAGGAGGTATAACGAATATGAGATTGACGAAAGGAAAACAAACAGGCGCGTTGGCCTCAGCTTCACAAAGGCAACCATTAGACCGGCTCCCACGCCCACGATCGTCGGAAGATACCCGATCGCGCCGTATGAAGCCGCGGCCATCGCTGGAAACAGAACCGCGAACCATCTCAGATCCATGATATCAGCGTAATACTGGAACGCGATGATCCCGAGGCCGAAAAGGCCCAGCCACTGAAAGACCATGGAGTAGAATGAATCGCGAGCGCCAGCCCCGCGAGTGAGCCCATTGCCGCAATCCTCACCCACGTATTTCGATGGACCAGCAGCGGGAATATCGCAGAGATCATCAGATAAAACTGGACCTCGATCGCCAGAGTCCAGAACACCGGATTTACCCAGTCGCCCCCGGTGAACGCATTCAGGTAGCCGAGATGCAGCAACAGCTGCTTCGCGGTGAAGTGCGGTTGGGCTCCCTTGAATCCCGGGACGGCTGCGGACGCATACGTGAGCACGATCACCAGTACGATTGTCGCGAGATACGGAGGATCAAGCCTCAGAATTCGCTTTGTCACAAACCGGCGCCAATGCAGACGTAAGCGGTACCCGCCACGATAGAGCGAATAAGGAATTATGAAACCTGATACGACGAAGAACACTTCCACGCCAAGCCAGCCCAGGTGCCGCTCCTCTTCAAAAGGCCGCCATCCAAGAACTGCGGGTTCCCATTGGTAAAATGGAACCAGGCAACACCAACAGCCGCGAGTCCGCGGAGCACGTCGATGGTTCCGACACGCCCGCGAGACTTCTCGAGCGACGCTGGTGGCAGTCCGCTCATGAGGGCAAATGAGTCAGGGGCTCAAAAGAATGCGTCTTTGTCACATCGGCGACTGCGTCCTCTACGGCGGCGCAATACGCCGGGATCGACCAAGTCGCGATGAGCTCTCGAGCCGTCTCACCCATCACCGAAGTCCGGTCGCGAAGCTTGACGAAACGCGCCAGTGTCTCTCGAAGTCCAGCGAGACTCGAATGGGTGAAGACTTCCCCGGTTTCATTTGGCTTCACCAGATCGGCCGCACAGCCAACTTTGTCGCTGACTATCACGGGACGGCCGCATGCCATGCTTTCGTTCACAG
>JBDSBT010000094.1:0-3690 GCA_039921425.1 Gemmatimonadaceae bacterium
TCATATCAGGTCGAAGGCGCGGTGAACGAGGATGGCCGAGGACCGACTATCTGGGACACCTTCTCGCACACGCCCGGAAAGACCGTCAACGGTGCGACCGGTGACATGGCCGACGATCACTACCATCGTTACAAGCAGGACGTCCAGCTGATGAAGGCGCTCGGCGTCAAGGCATATCGCTTTTCGATCGCATGGTCGCGGGTCTTTCCGCATGGAAGTGGTTCACCGAATCCGAAAGGGCTCTCGCTGTGTTCTCGATCGCCCAATCAACGGGGGCACTCGCGCTCGATCAAGTGATCTCGACGGAAGGCGAGTTTCCGCGCAATTTCAGCATTGATCCGAGCGGCCGATTGCTGCTTGTCGCCAATCAGCGCTCTGACTCCGTTGTCGTGTTCCGGCGGGATCAGAAGAGCGGCCGGTTGACATTGACGCATCAGGCGGATTGCAATACCGAGTCCGGTCTGCCTGCGGTTCCAGGCACACGAGTGAAAATCAGATCGAACTTGTCATGGAGGGTCGTAATCATGAACCGTCGTACGTTTCTCGGAAGCATTGCCGTCGCAGTGGGAAGTACCCAGCTGGGGTGCATTCCGCATTCCAGCGCGGCGAGTAGCGGGACTCGCCGGCTGCAGCGGGTCGGCGTACAACTGTACAGTCTTCGCGACGACGCACGGCAAGATCTGGAACGAACGCTCGCCTCCATCGCCGGCATCGGATACCGGGACGTCGAGCTCCTGGGCTCGCTCGACAATTTTGGAATGCCGCCGACGCGGCTGCGGCAAGTCCTGGATGAGAACGGTTTGCGTGCGCCTTCCACGCACGTGAGCGGTAACGCGCTCGACGATTTGAATCGACAGCTCGAACAGGCGCTGACGCTCGGCCACCAGTACATGGTCGTTGCGAGCCTGCCATTACAGGGGCAGCGGACTCTCGACGATTATCGTCGCTGGGCCGATCGGTTGAACGACGCTGGACAACGCACGGTGCGTCAGGGCATCCACATCGGCTTCCACAATCACGGGAACGACCACACACCCATCGGCGGCGTCGTGCCGTACGACGTGCTGGTCGAACGCACGGACCCTGCATTCGTGCGACTCCAGCTCGATACCGGAAATGCTGCGATGGGTGGCCGCGACCCTCTCGAGTATCTGCAGCGCTACAGGGAACGGTACTGGCTCTTCCACATCAAGGATGTACCGCGGCTCGGGGCGACGAGCGATGCGGAGCTCGGTAAGGGCGTGATCGATTTTCGGCGTCTGCTGGCGGGCATCGAAGGAATCGCTGACAAGCTGTTGTTCGTCGAACAAGAGACATATCCCGGAACACCATTGGAAAGCGTGCGGCGCGACTACGCGTACATCTCGGCGTTGGAGTTTTAGCGGGCGTTACATGAAGGAATACGTTGCGACGGGCCACTCCCTCTAAGGTGGCCGTCAACAGCCAAATAGAAATTGGTCGTGCAGTCCCGACGTCGGCTACCACGATCATTCGCGACACCGTACCCAAGCGGTGTGGTGGGACTACATTATGCACGGCAACGTTAGCGTCCCTTGCGGAAGGCTCGATCGAAGTCCGCCTCGCATCCTCTAACTCATTCGGCCATGAAAATCGATCGCCGCAGTTTCCTGGTAGCGTCGTCCTCCGC
The DNA here is from genome assembly GCA_039921425.1 of Gemmatimonadaceae bacterium. GTDB lineage: Bacteria > Gemmatimonadota > Gemmatimonadetes > Gemmatimonadales > Gemmatimonadaceae > UBA4720. The sequence goes on from JBDSBT010000094.1 coordinate 1,649, forward strand.
GGTCGTGTTAGGGAAAACAGACCTGTTGGCGGCGGCACGTGAGCAGCCGTCCGAGTCTCCCGAGCCGCCCGCGCTTGACCGCACGATCGAGGGTAACCCGATCGAAGTGTACACCACTGCCGACAAAACCACTCACCGGCTCACTGCGACCGACACGCTCACGTTCAAGCGTATGGGCCAACCGCTCGAGACGCAGACATGTGTCTTCGTAAATCCGAAAAAAAAATTGCAAACGATCTTAGTCGTAGGCGGCGCACTGACGGACGCTTCTGCTGAGACGTTTGCAAAACTGCCGTCAGCCAAACAGCGGGGAGTTTCTGGAAGCCTGCTTCGATCCACACAAAGGCATAGGCTACACGATTGGAAGGACCAGCATCCATAGCTGCGATTTTTCGTCAGCGAGCTACACCTATGTCGATGAAGGCGACAAGGAGCTGAAGACAGTCACCGTCAAACACGACAAGCAATTCCGCATACCATTCATTAAACGTGCGATGGCCGCTGCCGGCGGAAAGCTCACGCTCTACGGCAGCCCGTGGAGTCCACCGGCATTCATGAAGACTAACAATGACATGCTTCATGGAGGAAAACTCAAGCCCGAGTTCTATCGATCCCGGGCTAACTACTACACCAGGTTCATCAAGGCTTACGAGAAAGAAGGAATTCCGATCTGGGGGATCTCGATTCAAAACGAGCCTATGGCGACGCAGACATGGGAGTCATGTGTCTATTCGGCAGAAGAGGAGAGAGACTTCCTGAAGAACCACCTCGGCCCGACGATGAAAAGAGAAGGGCTGGGTGACAGGAAGATCATCGCCTGGGACCACAATCGCGATCTGATATACCAGCGAGTGAGCACAATTCTCGCGGATCCTGAAGCCGCCCGTTACGTATGGGGCATCGGGTTCCACTGGTACGAGCCATGGAGCGGTGGCGAGATGATGTTCGACAACGTCAGGCTCGTGAACGAGACTTTCCCGGACAAGAAGCTTCTCTTCACCGAAGGAACGGTCGATTCCTTCAAGCCTCAAGACATTAACAGCTGGAGACTGGGCGAATACTACGGACGCTCGATGATACATGATTTCAACGATGGTGCAGTCGGCTGGACAGACTGGAACGTACTGCTGGACGAGCAGGGTGGACCAAATCACGTCGGCAATTTTTGCTTCGCGCCGATTCACGCAGACACGAAGACTGGAGAGCTCACGTACACCAATTCGTATTACTACATCGGACATTTCTCGAAGTTCGTCCGTCCGGGTGCACGGCGAATTGCCTGTTCGCCGAGCAGAAGCTCGTTGCTTTCAACCGCCTTCGTCAATCTGGATGGAAAAATGTCTGTGGTCGTCATGAACAAGGACGATCAGAAGGTTACGTATTTTCTGTGGGTCGACGGCAACGCCGCGGAAGTCAGCAGCTTACCGCATTCAATTCAGACGCTCGTTTTGTGAGGCCGGGTTACGGCGTCCAAGTCCCTGTCAATCGCTCGCATTCGGAATGATCAGATCCAACGGCTCACCAACCCCTCAACAAGAATTCAGATGACCGACGACGCCAAGCGCCCAGCCAGCAGATTCGCATCACCGCGCCGGTTCGCTATCCTGGTCCTCTGCTGCGGCCTGTTCATCGCGTGCAGGCCCACTGCTCCCGCGGGCGCACCGCAGCCTGCACAGCTCCGCACAGCCGTGGCACCGCGCGTAGTTCCACAGCCGGCGTCAATCACCTTTTCGGGTGGAGACGCATTTGCGCTCACGGACTCTACGCGCATCCTCATCGATGGCGGAAACGCAGAAGTGTCGCGCACAGCGGCTCTTCTCGCCGCGATACTGCGACCCTCGACTGGGTACGCCATTCCGATTGCGAGCACTGGAGCTCTGGCTGGCGCCGTCGTCCTTCGTCTCTCGACCGGCAGCGCGCTCGGTCCCGAGGGTTATCAGCTCACGGTATCGCGCGATTCGGTTCGTGTCACCGCCAATACGCCAGCCGGACTGTTTCACGGTGTTCAGACGCTTCGGCAGCTTCTGCCTCCGCAGATCGAA
>JBDSBT010000095.1:0-26419 GCA_039921425.1 Gemmatimonadaceae bacterium
TCACCTCGCCGAACGGCATCGCCCGGTTTGACGTCGATGACAAACCCAACGCTGGGATCGATCGTGTCTTCCATCGTCCGGCGACCTCCCCGAATCTCGATAATTCCGTAGCCAATTGCTCGCGGCGCGACCTCGGTCACAAAGCCATCGCGAGACGCCAGGAATTCCGCCTTGAGATTTGCTGTCGGGAGGATTGACTGGTCGTCGATGATCCGTGGATCGCCACCCTGGGCTTCGACGATCTCACCAAATTTCGCTAGCGCATTTCCGGATTCGATCGCCTCTCGCATGACGCGCCACGCTTCCTCATGCGACGAAACGATGTCGCTCATCACCAGCAACTCGGCCCCAAGTGCATAGGTGACATCCATGATGTCGTCGGGACCGTGACCGCGAAGGGCATCGATGCACTCGCGAACTTCGACTGCATTGCCGCATGCATTCCCGAGTGGTCGGTCCATGGCGGTGATGAGGGCGACGACCGGGCAGTCGCGATCCGCGCCTAGCTGAATCATCGCCTTCGCGAGGGCGATGCCGCGGTCACGCTCGGGAAGGAAGGCGCCTGATCCTTCCTTTACGTCAAGGACGAGCCCCGTGAGACCTTCCGCGAGCTTCTTGCTCATGATGCTCGCAGCGATCAGCGGAATGACTTCGACTGTCGCGGTGGCGTCGCGCAGCGCGTAAACCTTTCTATCCGCCGGGGCAATTTCACTGGTCTGTCCAATGAGTGCGCAGCCAATTTTGTCGATCTGACGTTTAGCGACGTCGAGCGTGAGATCGGTACGAAACCCCGGAATTGATTCCAGCTTGTCGAGAGTACCGCCGGTATGACCAAGTCCTCGTCCCGACATCATCGGAACCGCGGCGCCGAGTGCTGCGATCAACGGCGCGAGAATCAGGGATATCTTGTCGCCCACGCCGCCGGTGGAATGTTTGTCGAGCCGAGGCATTTTCAGGTGCGACAGATCAAGACGGGCACCGCTCTCGATCATCGAATCCGTCAGAGCATTCATTTCCTCCCGGTCGATTCCGCGGAAAAAGATTGCCATGAGAAGTGCCGACATCTGGTAGTCGGGGATTTTTCCATTGGCGTAGCGCTGGATCAGCTCGTGCCATTCGTCTGACTCGAGCCTGCCTCCGTCACGCTTTCGTTCAATCAGTCGTGGAACGATCATTGTGCGTCGGCTGTATTCCTTCGTTGGGTCAAGTCATTTCTCCATGAGCTCATGCGAATTCAAGCAGCAGTGTTTTCGATACTAGTCGCGACGACCGGCGCGGCGCAGTCGCCAGCAATCCTGCTTTCGCAGGGTGACCGGGATTATGCTGCCATGAACGCCGCCGCCGCCCTGTCCAACTACGAAAGGGCAGCTTCTTCCGACCCACGTAGTTTCGCTGCGCTCTGGAAAGCGTCGCGCTCGGCCGTAGATCTCGGTTCGTACGCGCCAGACGCGAGCAGGCGATCAGCGCTGTATGCCAGCGCCGAACAGTATGCGCGGCGAGCGCTATCCATCAATCCGGCCAACCCCGAGGGTCACTTCGCTCTGGCGCGGGCACTTGGAAAAACCGCGCTGACTCAAAGTCCGCGCGGCCGAGTGAAATATGCCACAGAGGTAAGGTCTCAGGCACTCGAGTGTCTGAAATTCGATCCAAAACACGCCGGGTGCCTTCACGTGATGGGAATGTGGAACGCGGAAGTGATGCGGCTGAGCGGGTTGACGCGCATAGTCGCGAAAAATTTCCTCGGCGGGAAAGTTTTTGGGTCCGCCAGCTGGAAGGATGCCAGGTCGTATATGGAAAGCTCGGTGGCCAGTGACCCAGACCGGATCATTCATCACCTCGACCTTGCCGGAGTGTACCGCGACATCGGTGACAGGCAGCACGAGCGAGTCGAGCTCAACGCGGCGATTCGCCTGCCACCGGCCGACTTTAACGACCACCACTACAAGGACGAAGCGCGGTCGCTGCTCGATGCGCTTTGAGAGACGTCGGCGCGACTTTCGTCGCGCGTTCTTTCTAGACCGTCTCGGCTGGCTGAGCTGCGGCGTGATCGCGAATGCGGTCGCGAGATTCCTGTCGCTCCATCTGTTTCCGCTTCACCGCGGCGGCGCGTTTCAGCTCGGACCCTAGCTTATACCATACGCCAGGTCCGCGGCTTATCCTGCCCGCCCCGCTGCCGAGCAAAGCTCTGATCTCCCTTCCCGTGCGTGGTGCGACGAGCAAGGCAACCCCGGCACCCACCACCGCCCCGATCACCATCCCCACGCCCAAAGCGCTCACCGACTGGACGTTCACGACCGACTTATACGGCTTACCGCGAGGCTTTCGCGCCGGGCGGGAAGCCGCTTGGCTCTGTTTTTCGGTGGCGTTTTTCATTCGTAGGAGTAGGGGTGGTAAGATATTTGCTTCCAGTCGAAGAGATTGCAATACTTATGCGAGGTAAAATGAGCGAGTCTGGTAAGTTGATTCTGCTTGTTGAGGATAACGAAGACAACCGTATCGTATATTCGACCATCCTGAAGCACTTTGGTTACGAGGTAACTGAAGCGTGGAATGGTGAAGAAGGGATATCGAAGGCCAGAACGACCAATCCCGACCTTATACTGATGGACATATCGATACCAATCATCGATGGCTGGGAGGCAACACAGGTCCTTAAACACGACCCTGCCACCAAGCACATCCCGATTATTGCGCTGACGGCCCACGCCCTGGCGTCTGACCGTGAAAAGGCATTTGAGGTCGGCTGTGACGGCTACCTCGCAAAGCCATGTGAGCCCCGAGCCGTGGTTGCCGAAGTTCAGCGGTTTCTCGGCCGCAACAATGGGCACTGAAGCGACGGCTGGTAACAACAAGAAGAAGATTCTCGTTGTCGACGACCACGAAGACAACGTGGAGGTTCTGCGCGCCCGGCTCGAATCGCGCGGCTACGACGTCGAAGGTGCGATGAGCGGTCAGGAGGCACTCGACACGGTGTCGAGGTGGCGCCCCGATCTGGTGCTGCTCGACGTGATGATGCCCGATATGGATGGACTGGAGGTCGTTCGCCGGCTGAAGGCCGATCCCCAGTTGCCTTTCATTCCAGTCATCATGCAGACTGCGCTCGACTCCACTGAGCGAATGGTCGCCGGCCTGGAAGCGGGTGCCGATGACTACGTGACCAAGCCGATCAATTTTGCGGAGCTCGAGGCGAGAGTTCGTTCACTCCTACGAATCAAGAAGCTCCAGCAGGACCTGGCCGAGCGAGAAAAAGAGCTGTCGGAGATGAACGACAAGCTGCTGGCGATTTCGCTCACCGACGGCCTGACCGGGGTGGACAATCGAAGGTCGCTGGAGATGCGGCTTCACGAGATGTTCGAGCACTCGCTCAGACTTCATGAGCCGATTTCTGTCGTCATGTGTGACATCGACCACTTCAAGAAAGTGAACGATACGTACGGACACGCTGCCGGAGACGCGGTGCTCAAGCAGTTCGCAGAAATTCTGAAAGAGGAAGCGAGGGAGATCGATCGTGTCGGCAGGTACGGCGGTGAGGAGTTCCTCCTGCTGCTTCCGGGAACCGTGCTGGACGCGGCGGTGACATTCTCCGAACGGCTGCGTCAACGGGTCGATGCACATACATTTTCGTACGAAGGCGGCACGCTCAGGAAGACGGTAAGCTTCGGAGTCGCGTCGTGGCCGCATCCGAAAATCAAGGCCCGCGAAGCGATGCTCAAAGCCGCCGACGATGCGTTGTATGTTGCGAAAGAGTCGGGGCGCAATCGCGTAGTTCGCTTCGACAGCGCCGAATTTAACGAGCACACAGAACCCGACGTCCACTCGAATGGATCCAAAGAAGAAGCAAATCACATCGAGAACCGGCAGTCAGTCGCAACGAGCATTGCAGCTGAGGGAAGCGCTTAACCGGGCGTCGCACGAGTACTACGTTCTCGACTCACCGAAGCTTCCGGACCACGAGTACGACAAGCTCTTCAGGGAGCTCCAGGACCTAGAAGCAGCCGATCCGGACATCAGGACGCCCGATTCACCAACTGTTCGAGTTGGAGCTGCCCCGCAGTCATCCCTGGCCAAGCACCAGCACCTCGCCTCGATGCTGTCACTCGGAAATGCGTTCGATGATGACGAGCTTAACGCCTGGGCGGAGCGAGCCGTTCGTCTAGCCGGCGCGGATATCGAGAAATCCGGCTACACTGCGGAGCTGAAGATCGACGGTGCCGCCGTCAGCCTCACCTACGACGACGGCTTGTTTACGATTGGCACGACGCGCGGGAACGGAGCGATCGGCGAAGTCGTGACGGAGAACCTTCGGACGCTTCGCGACGTTCCCCTTCGCCTGATTGGCGGTCATTCCGAAGGTCGCATCGAAATTCGCGGCGAAGTCTACATGCCGTTCGACGGTTTCGAGGCGATGAACGAGGAACGGGTGCAGGCGGGTGAGCCGGTCTTCGCAAATCCGCGTAATTCGGCTGCCGGAAGCCTCCGACAGCTCGACCCTGCGGTATCGGCCAAACGCCCGCTGAGATTTTTTGGATATTCCGTCGCGGCGGAGAATCCGGCGGCCCTTCCATTTCGAACACAGTGGGAGCTGCTCGAGCAACTTGCGTCGTGGGGCATTCCGGTCGCCCCTCATCGCGCGCGGCACAAGAAGCTCGAGGATATTCACAAGTGGGCGCACGAGATCGAGCATGCCGTCCGCGGCACTTTGAATTTTGCAATCGACGGTGCCGTCGTTAAGCTCGACAGCCTGCGCCTGCAGGACGAGCTCGGGGTGGTAGGCGGAAGAGAGCCGCGTTGGGCAATCGCGCGGAAATTCGCGCCCGACATCGCCGAGACCAGGCTCCTTGCGATCAAGGTAAATGTCGGGCGCACGGGGGCACTGAATCCATACGCGGAGCTCGAGCCAGTCGAGATCGGCGGGGTCATCGTAAAGCTCGCGACACTGCACAACGAAGACCTCATTCAGAAGAAAGATCTTCGCGAAGGCGACGTCGTTCAGGTGAAACGCGCAGGCGAAGTGATTCCTCAGATCATCGCGTCTGTGCCGGAGAAGAGCGAGCCGCGGGGAAAGCCATGGCGAATGCCGTCCGAGTGTCCATCGTGCGGAACGACGGTGGAGCGAGACGAAGAGGAAGTCGCGATTTATTGTCCCAACGTGGCCTGTCCTGGCCGACAGCTCGAGGGACTCGTGTACTTCGCCTCTCGCGGTGCCATGGACATCCGCGGTCTATCGTATTCGAGAATCGATCAGCTGATAGCGGCGGGCCTCGTCGGTGACCCGGCGGACATTTACTCTCTCAGCCGCGACCAGCTTCTAGCGCTCGAGGGCTACGCAGAGAAGGGAACGGACGCCCTGCTCGCCGCAATCGAGGCGTCCAGAACTCAGCCCCTCTCCCGTTTGCTCGGCGCGCTTGGTATCAGACATGTTGGAAGCATTGCGGCGCAACTGCTCGCCCGGCACTTTGGAACCCTCGACGCTGTCGCATCGGCCTCGGTCGAAGACATCGGATCAGTTCGCGGCGTAGGTCCAATCATCGCTGATGGAGTCGTAAAATATTTTCGCAATCCCGCAGCGGAGCTTTTAGTAGAGAAGTTGCGGGAGCGAGGCGTGAGCTTTGTCGAGCCGACGCAGGTCGCGGCAGGCGGTGCCCTTGCGGGCAAAACAGTCGTCATTACCGGAACGCTGCCGACCCTCACCCGTCCCAAGGCCACCGAAGCGGTTGAGCGAGCGGGAGGCAGGGTCACTAGCTCGATTTCGAAGTCGACGAGCTATCTCGTCGCGGGTGAAGAAGCCGGCAGTAAGCTCGAAAAGGCAAAAACGCTTGGCGTCGAAGTGATAGATGAAGCCGAGTTGCTGCGTAGAATTGGTTAGCGGTCCTCCGTCCACGAAACGAGCGAACTGTAAATGATGGAAGCCTCAAGCACACAACTAGTCGGCGTCGCGGTTCCAACTTTGCGCCGGCTTCGGTCGGCGATCCTGTCGTCTGCCGATACGAGTGACGCCGTGACCGCGCTTCGTGATGCGGGGTATGCCGGCGGCGAGACCATTTATGCGGCGTTCGAGCTTTGGCTCGTCGAGACGGGCGCGTCGAAGCAGCTGGATGCCGGCGCGTTGCAGCTCGATGCGTTCGGCGAACAAGCCTCGAAGTTCTTTCGCGATTCTGGCTGGGGCGAAGTGCACTTCACTCATGATGAGGATAATGGCGTCGCGATGGTTGACATCAGCAAATGCTGGGAAGCTGCCGGCAGCGACTCGGCGGATGATCCGGGGTGTCAGATTACCACGGGGATGCTGGCGTCATTCTTCGGGAAGATCGCGGGCTTCCCCGTCGCGGTTCTCGAAACGGAGTGCAGCCATGGAGCTGATTCGAGGTGCCGGTTTCTTCTCGGCAACGCTGACACGATGAACCACCAGTGGAATGAGATGCAGGCAGGCACCTAGTCCGCGCAAAAAAGCTATTTGCTGTTCAGCGCCTCCGCATACGCAGGGTTCAGCATCAGCACGCCATCGATGATCACCTCACGGTCCCACGGCAGGACGATCGTGCTTGCCGTTGCGAGGGCATGAAAATCGGGCTGATAGGCGCCGGTTTTAAAACCAACAGCCGTGCGAACTTCCTTGGCGCCAGCGTTCACGATAGCTCCTACAGCCAGGCGCATCGTATCTCCTGAATCGCATGTCTCATCGACGATCAGCACACGACGTCCGCGAACTTCGGCCGGAGCGTTGCCCAGCACTGCCGGCACTTCGCGGATTTCAGGAGCCCGGTATTTGCGGCTCACCATAATGGAGTGGAATTCCTTTCCGAGCATGGCGGCGACCACGGCCCCGGGAACGACACCCGCTGTTGCGACGCCGACCACAATGTCAGGGTCGTACTCCCGCGACACTTTTAGCGCGAGCGCGCGCGACAGCTCGCCGAATAGTGGCCACTCGACATGAAGCACTCCCTCGGCGGGATCGACGGTTTGCTTGCGTGGTGACATGTCTTTTTTAACCTAGCTCTATATGGTACTCGTCGGTAGATTCGCTTCGATGTCTTTCTGGAGTCGCTTTAGCGGCAACAAACCGAAGAACGACCAGAAGCGCCTCGATTATCTAAGCGAGGGGCTCGCTCTCGAGCGCCAGGGTGATTTCGAGGCCGCTCTGACGTCGTATCAGCTCGCACTCCGCGACCAGCCCACGAACCATGGCGTGCTCCAGAACATGGCGATCGCCTACTCGCGAACCGGACGACAGACCGAAGCCATGCGCTGCTATCGCCGAGCCCTCGAAATTGATCCAAAGCTGTCTGGCGCTCACTACGGGCTCGCATTTCTCCTCCTCCGCCGCGGTGAGGCGAACAACGCCGCGTTTCACCTCGAATCGTTTCTCATGGATCCGCCCGCGCCCAGTGCCGAGGCCGATCGATGGATTCGTCATGCCAGGGAAACGTTGGAGCAGATCCGAACCAGCGCTCCGACCGAATCCGATCCGCCCGACCCCGGTGAGCATCCCGAGGTGACAGAGTAGATGGGTGATGTGCTGGCAATCGTCAGCCAGAAGGGTGGTGTTGGAAAGACGACGACCGCAGTCAATCTTGCGGCCGCATTTGCTCGGCACGGCCTAAAGACTCTCATCATCGACGTCGATCCTCAGGGATCGGTCCGTTACGGCATCGGACTCAAGCGAGATCACGAGACAGCGGGCTTTGCCGACTATCTCAATGGACAAAAGTCGCTCCGCGAGATCATCCTGCCGACATCCCTTCCCTGGCTCCGCGTAATCCTTGCAGGCTCGGTGTCGGATGACGCAGATCACGCGACGTACCAGCAGCTGATTGCCGAGACGAACATTCTGCCGGAGCTGCTCGAGACAGCACGCACGCGCTGCCACGTTGTCGTCGTTGATTCGCCCCCTGGAATCGGCCCCATTACTCGCAAGGTTCTCGAAGCGAGCCAGCACGTGATCGTCCCGCTCCAGTGCGAGCCGCTCGCGCTTCAGACGACCCCGCAGATTCTGAGAGGAATTCAGGATGTCGTATCGATCAACGCGGATCTGACTCTCGACGGCATTCTTATGACGATGTTCGAGCCCGGAAACGCGGCCAGCGAGCGCGTGGTCGACTACGTCAGGCGTCACCTTCCAGCCAACCTCGTATTTCCGATTGTCATTCCGCGCACGATTGCCACGGCGGACGCGTTCGCCGCCGGTCAACCGGTCGTGCTTCGCAGTCCCGCCGATCCCGCCGCGCAGGCGTACATCAACCTGGCTAGGCAGCTCGCCGACCGCTTTCTATGAGCCGTCGCTCCTCGCCGGCGCTGTTCGCGATGATGACATTCGCTGCGACCGTGCTTGCCTGTACCGACATCCCGACCGGCACCGACCAGGTCCTTTCATTCGCTGTCAATCCACTCCCCTCGCCGAGCGTCGTTGTCGGCGACACCCTTCGCGACTCGCTTGGGGTCGTCAAGCCGATCACCGTCAGCGCATTCAATTTTCAGGGCGACACGGTACGATCACCGAGACTCAGATTTCTTGCGCTGAGCAGGGGAATCAGGGTCGATAGCCTTACGGGTGTAGTGACTGGGGACAGCGTGCAGGCCGGCGCGCAGATCATCGCGTCTGTCGGAGCGATTCAAAGCATCGTATCGATCGGGGTCGCGCTCAGGCCCGACACGATGATCTCTTCAAATGGGCGCGACAGTCTCAGCTACTCTCTTACCGACACAACCCTCAACACATCGCCGGCACTTGGCGTCAAGCTGCTTCATGGCAAGGGGGCCGACAGCGCAGTTGTCGGCTATCGCGTTTCGTTCAGAACGATTAGCCCAACGGGCACACTGGCTCTACTCGTGAACGACGTTGGAGCGGCCGGTACCACTGCGGACACGACGGATGCAAGTGGACTGGCGTCGCGACGAATTAGGTTGAACGTCGCTCAATTGACCTCGGCGACCGACTCGGTCGTCGTGATGGCGTCGGCCTCCTATCGCGGGGTTGCAGTGGGCGGGAGTCCCGTGAGGCTTGTCTTGAAGTACAAGCTGAAGTCTTGATGGCCTCCGCAACCGACGGCCACGTGATTGTAAGCGGCGGGCCGGCACCGCGCCCAGGCACCCTGAATGAGTTGTTCTTCGTTTCGATTGCCAGTTACGACCGGCCCGATGCACTTCAGGTCAATATCGATGGGAAGTACCGTCCAATTTCACATCGTGAGGTTGCAGCGCAGGTTCAGCGTGCGGCACTCGGCCTCGGGACACTTGGAATTGCTCGCGGAGATCGCGTCGCAATTCTCTCGGAGAATCGTCCCGAATGGGCCATTGCTGATTACGCGTGTCTCACTAGCGGCTTCACCGACGTGCCGATCTACCCTACACTTCCCGCCGATCAGATCGCGTACATCCTGAAGGATGCGGGCACGGTTGCGATCTTCGTGTCCAGCGTCGAGCAGGCGCTGAAAGTTTCGGCGATCCGGAGCGAGGTTCCAACGCTCAGGCACGTTATCGCCTTCGACGAGATCGGCGATGCGGCGGACATGACGATTGGCGATCTGCAAAAACGCGGCGCGGCGTTGGAAAGTGCAGAGACGATTGCCGCCTACCGGGCCGGAGCAGACGCCGTTCTGCCGGATGATCTTGCGACGCTGATCTATACGTCGGGAACGACTGGCGCGCCGAAGGGAGTGATGCTCACTCACGACAACATTCATTCGAACGTACAGGCAACGCGTTGCAAGATTCCGTTTGAAGGCGATGACGTGGCGCTGAGCTTTCTTCCACTGTCGCACATCTTCGAGCGCACAGGCGACTACCTGTTGTTCGCGACCGGTAGCTCCATCGCTTACGCTCGGAGCATCGACACGGTGCCGGTCGACATGCAGGACGTTCGGCCAACGATCGTCTTTTCCGTTCCGCGATTGTACGAAAAGATGTACGCCCGAGTTCTTCAGAACGGGTTGTCTGGCGGTTTCGTCAAGCGAAAAATTTTTCTCTGGTCACGTGACGTGGCCGAGAAATGGGCAAACGCGAAGTTGGCAGGCAAAGAGCCGGGAGTGTTGCTGGGCCGGAAGTACGCAATCGCCCAGAAGCTCGTCTTCTCGAAACTCAAGGAGCGCACGGGGGGCCGGCTTCGCTATTTCATCTCGGGCGGCGCGCCGCTCGCGACCGAGATCAACAAGTTTTTCTACGCCGCCGGCCTGACGATCCTCGAAGGATACGGGTTGACCGAGACGTCACCCGTAATTTCCGTGAACACGCCCGCCGATTTCCGCATTGGTACGGTCGGCCGACCGGTGGAAGGCGTGGACGTAATGATCGCGGCGGACGGCGAGATACTCACGCGCGGGTCAGCGGTGATGAAGGGCTACTACAACAACCCGGTAGCGACGGTTGAGGCGATCGACGCGGACGGATGGTTCCATACCGGCGACATCGGAGAACTGCGTGACGGCTTCCTCGCGATCACCGATAGAAAAAAAGACATTATCGTAACTGCGGGCGGCAAGAACATTGCCCCTCAGCCAATCGAGAATCTGGTCAAGACGAACAAATATGTGAGTCAGGCAGTAATGATTGGCGACAAGAGAAAATTTCCGTCGATGCTCGTCGTTCCGAATTTCGAGCAGCTCGAGTCATGGGCGAAGAAGCGCAACATCATCTGGACCGATCGCTCTCAACTGTTGACGATGCCGACGATTCAGGCGAAGATGGACAAAGAGGTCAACGCGGAGCTTACCGGTCTCGCACACTACGAGACCCCGAAAAAGATTGGTCTTCTCGAGCACGATTTTTCTCTGGAGAGAGGCGAGATGACTCCAACGCAAAAAGTGAAGCGCCGGGTGGTCGACAAGAACTACAAGAACGTCATCGACGCGATGTACCAGGAAAAGCCGGCCGGCTAGCTGCCCGCTCTACCGGGTAACAGGGTGACGAGGGGCCCGGTGAACTCAGCGACGATAAAGCGGTCGTCGCGAGCTAGTTCCCGAAGATTCCCGGCGAGCGGTGTTCCTGCAGGCGCAACCAGACGACCGCCTGTCTTGAGAACTCGCAGTCCTTCGCCGATGTCTCCGGGAGAAACGTCTCCCGTGATCATCATCGCGTCGATCGAGCCGGAACCAAACGGCAAGCGCTCGTCGGCTCGAACGGATGCAATGTTCTCTCGTTCATCTCCATCGCCAGTTCGATTCACAGAGACCACGCGAACGCCGGCGAGCTCAGCAACGGCTCCCGCGATTTCCGCGGGCATGCGCGACAGGACGACCGCGGCGCCCGCTCGAGTAAGCCCAAGCATTCCGGCGACTCGCAGTGTCATTTCCTCCGGCGCTGCCGCCAGGACATCGAGGGGCCGGGACTTGCCGGGCTGGGACGCGGCGGGCGCGTCGCTGCGAAAATCGACCGTTCCGTCGCTGATCGGATAGCTCGCCGAACAGATGGGGCAGCCCAGCTTTCCGTCAATGACGAATCGCCCATCCATTCGATTGAATGCCGCCACTAGCCAGCTCTCTTCGTGCGGCCGCGGACAGCGGAGCAGATCGATCAGCTCGATGTACAATTCGGCCGGCCTCCCTCAGCTTCGCGAAAAACGCAGCTCTTCGATGTTCACTTCGCTGGGCTGCGTCACCGCGAATAGCACTGCGTCTGCAACGGCGGACGCCTGAATCATGCTGGCACGATCGGGCGGCGTCTCGGAGCCAATGAACTTGATGTCCTGCCAGAGCGATGTATCGACGCCGGACGGCGATAACAGAGTGGCGCGGATCCCAGTGCCACGGGATTCAGCACGGAGCACTTCGTGGAACGCCCGCGCGCCGAACTTTCCGGCGGCATAGGCGGCATTCCCGGGAAATGCGGTGCGGTCTGCGCTGGAGCCAATCGTCACGACATGCCCGCTCCGCCGCTCATACATCGCCGCCAGAAATTCCCGGACGAGAAGAAAGGCCGCAATGACGCTCGTTTGGAGCGTTGCGGTGAATTCCTCCGGATTGATCAAGGCAATCGGCTTGATCTGAAAGAGTCCGGCGTTGTTGACGATGATGTCTGGAGCTCCGGCAAATTTTTCCCGGACGATCTTTGCGGCATTGGCGACGGATTTCGGGTCGGTGACGTCGCAAACGACGCCTTCTGCGCCGTTACCGATTTTGGCTGCGACCGCCGCTATCGATGCTTCCGACCTGGCCAGCAAGGCGACACGCGCGCCGGCGGCCCCCAGCGCCGTCGAGATCGCGGCGCCGATTCCGCGCGAAGCGCCGGTAACTACCGCGGTCTTTCCCGCGAGCAATGAGGTCGTCTGCACGCTCTATTGCGCGTGAGCGAGTCGCAGGAACTCGTCGCGTGTCTTGGAGTCGTCCCGGAATGCACCTCGTAGCGCCGAAGTGATCGTCTTCGAATTCTGCTTTTGAACTCCCCTCATCATCATGCAGAGATGGTACGCTTCGATCACGACGCCAACGCCCAGCGGGTTGAGAACCTCGCAAAGGGCTTCGGCAATCTGTTCGGTCAGTCTCTCCTGCACCTGGAGACGCTGAGCGAATACGTCCACGACTCGCGGCAGCTTTGACAGGCCGATGATGCGGCCGTTCGGAATGTAGGCAACGTGCGCGCGTCCGTAAAATGGCAGCATGTGGTGCTCGCACATTGAGTACAGCTCGATATCGCGAACCATCACCATGTTGGAATGGCTCTCGTCGAACAGCGCATCGCCGATCACCTGGCGCGCATCCCGCTCGTACCCGCGCGTCAGCCACTGAAGCGACTTCGCCACTCGCTCCGGAGTCTTCAGCAATCCTTCGCGATCCGGATCCTCTCCAATCAGCTCGAGCTGCTTGCGAACCAGATCTTCGAGACCTTCAGTCGCCTGTGTATTCGACATAGTTGTTTTCCGTTTCCCAGAGAACCAGCCGCTTGAGAGCTCCGGGCGCCACCGCAGGCGCGAGAATCTTCCAGAACGCGACGATGATGTTTTCGGATGTCGGGATAATGCCCTTCATGAACGGAACGTCGAGATTGAAATTCCGATGATCGACCTGGCTGAGGACGGATTTCTCGACGACATCGCGAAGGCTAGCGAGGTCTACGACATAACCCGTGCTCTCCTCGATTGGGCCCTCCACCGAAACGTCGAGAGTATAGTTGTGACCATGCCAGTTCGGGTTGTTGCACTTCCCGAACGTTGCGTCGTTTTCCGCGTCGGAGAACGACGGATTGTAGACGCGATGCGCGGCGTTGAATCTCATGCGCCTGGTGACGGTTAAGCGAGGCATGTTTGCGCCGGAAGGGATGAAAAAGACTCCGCCGGCACACAACGGCGACGGCGGAGCTTGAGACACTGGAACGAAGAGGGGTTTTGAAGCCCTGTCGAATTTTTGAGGCCCTCACCGCAGCCTTCTGCCTTCCCCGCACTGGGGCATGACATCCAGCACGACCTATCGGACCCTCTCGGAGGACTTAACGGCTCAAAAAGTGAACCTCCCCGTTCCTCAGAAACGCAACTTCACGCCTCTGGAATGACTATAATTTACGAGCGGGCAAACTAACCGTCAACGAAATCATCATCATGGATCTGGGAATTATTGCAGCGGTGGTAATGCTCATCGCGTGGGCCGGCATAACTTTCACTACCAATGCCCCCGGATATGTACACCTGTTGCTCACGATTGGTTTTTTCGTCCTGTTCTGGCGGATATCTGCCCGCGACGCTGGCCGTGGCAGTTCGCGGCGGAAGCCATAGCGCAACCGTAAAGAAGTGACCACTGCAGACAGCCTTTCTCCCGGTCCTGAATTTTCGACGGGCGTCGCGACTGAGGAACAGCCCGAGCCCGCACCGCTTCATCGAAACAAGCCCGTCGTCGTAACTGGAGCGTCAGGCCTGGTCGGCACTCACGTTTGTGCCGCGCTCGCCAGCGCCGGCTGGAAAATTCGAGCCGTCGTTCGCGACACGCAGAAAGCCACCGAGCGACTTGGCCACCTTCCGCTTGAGATAAGAGTCGGCGACATACGCAACCCTGATTCCATGCGCGCTGCGTTGAGCGGCGCCGGATCGCTCGTTCATTTGGCGGCGATTGCGATCGAGAAAGCCGGCGAGTCGTACGATGCCAGCAACAGCGATGGCACCCGAGTTCTCCTGGACGCCGCAAACGCTGAGTCGGTCACGCGACTGGTCTACATGTCACAGAATGGCTCGGACAGCAGGTCGCCGTTTCCCTTTCTTCGGAGCAAGGGAATTGCGCAGGACGCTGTCACCGCCAGCAGCCTGAAATGGACCATCCTGAGGCCGTCGGTGATTTTCGGCCCCGAAGATGAGTTCGTGAATGTCCTAGCGCGCCTCGTTCGCCTGTCGCCATTGGTATTTCCACTTCCCGGAGGAGGGGTCGCGCGCTTTCAGCCGGTTGCAGTGGCGGATGTGGCTCGCGCCGTCGTCACGGTTTTGAGCGACGACAGTTCAATCGGAAAGTCATACGCGCTCGGCGGCCCGGTCCCGTTGACTCTTCGACAAATGACAGAGCGAATTCTCATCGCGATGAATACGTCCCGCGCGCTTGTCGGAATTCCCGTCCCGGCGCTCAGACCGCTGGTCGCACTGGCCGGTCATCTGCTTCCACATCCGCCGGTTACAACGGCACTTCTCGACCTCCTATCGATCGACAACGTGATACCGCAAAACGATTTGAAGGATGTCCTTGGAATCCAGCCCACTCCATTTGCGCCGGAAGAGCTGCTCTACCTTAAAAAGATCACGGCGGGATCAGCGATCAAACGGCTGTTCCATTGAGCTGACTTAGATTTCCCAGTTGGACAGAACAATCCCGCGGGTTGGCTTCGCCTCTGGATAGCCTTCGAGAGTCATCCGCAAATCCGACCAGCGCACTTTCCCGCCGCGATCCACTAAACGCCGATATGCAGATGTGTAGCCGCTCTGCATCCTGATCGCCAGACGGCGCGTGCCACTTCGACGCGCATGATCGGACAGGGCTATGATCAGTTCGTCAAACGTCTCATCTGATCGCGCAACCAGTTTAAGGACGCGAAGCTCCTCTCTCACCCGACCCTCGACAAGTGGCACCGAGTGACAAACCGCAAATCCGGCGAGCTCGTCCCCCTCTCTAACCATCACCGTGTCGCCAAGCGCCATCTCCTCTGTGAGCTTGATCTCGCGGGAAAAATCGTAGCCCGCCAAAACCGTGTTAGTGAGCGCTCTGCAGTCCTCGATCGCACCCGCAATTTCATTTGGCTCCAGCCCACCGAGCCTCACTGAGCTCAATCCAGGTGGACGCGGGCCCGCGAACTCACCCTCGATTGTGACGGTAAGCGTGAGATGCCCAGGCACCATCCCAAGTGAAGAGTAGAAACCGATGTTGTCCATCGTGCGCGGCATGGTCTCGAGGCCGATTACTTTCGCCCCGCCTTCCTTGAGGTACTCGATGCCGGAGCCAACGAGCGCCTTTCCCAGCCCATGACCTTGATAGTCCGGGTGAACAGCAAGCGGACCCATCCACGCTTCGGTTCCCGATAAATGAGCAACGTTGAACGCGACGACGTTATTCTTGTCGTCGCGCCATAGCATTGCGCCTCGCCCGGCGTCGGCAATCGCAAATCTCCAGACGGCGGGATTGAGATTCGGCACTCGGACACCGGCGAGACCGTCTCTCCGATAACGATCCGTGAATGCCTCGCTGAACACATCATTGAGGCGGCCGATGTCCGCCTCGCGAATCGGATGCGGTCCCGACGGTGGCTTCGGCTGACGCCAGGCGCGCGAAACGGCCATCACGCAACCCCGGACATTTCGAGCTCTTCACTCGCATCGCGATCTGCTGAATGAGCTGTTCCGCCACCCGCGCTCTGCGCGACTACAGACGCCGCGAGCGAGGAGTCATATCGAACCGAAATGACCTGATCGAGACCGTCACGCACTGATTCGATGTGCGTGATGAGAATGACCTGCTCGAACCGATCGCCGAGTGCGCGGAGAAGCTCGAGGACGTTGAAGCGGCGGGTCTCGTCGAGCGAGCCGAACACTTCGTCCAGCACCAGGAGCGAAAAAGCCTGGCCGGATCTCTCGGCGATCATTTGCGAGACGGCAAGGCGCAGCACGAGGTTGGCAAGGTCTTCTTCGCCGCCCGAAAGCACCGGCTTGGCGATTCCATCCTCGAGAACAGTGATGTTGTATTTCTCGTCAAGCTCAATTTCCGCGGTGCGCGAATCCATGAGCTCGCGAAGAAACGTCGTCGCTAGCTCCGACAGCTCCGGCCTCAGCGTTGCATTGAGCGTAGCGCGCATGTCATTGAAGGCGCGATCCAGCTCTTCGTGCAGACGACGTTCCTTTTCGCGCTCGGCCACGGTCGCCTGAACGATTCGGGATTCATCACTCGCCGCAAGCGCCTTGGCGAGTGACTCTCTAGCATTTCGAAGGTTCCCGCTCGCGGTATGTGCGTCAAGCTCGGCCGTGCGCGCCTCCGAAAAACAACGCTCGTAATCCGCCTTCAGCCGATCGTAGTCCGATGCGGCGAACGACATCTGCTTATGACGCACGCGCAGCGTGCCAAGCAGCTGCTCGATCGATGAGAGCGTTGCCGAGTACTCCAGCTTTTCCTTCAGGAGCTGCGGCTCGCGCTCTATCAGCGCACCGAACCTCGCGACATTTCCTTCGAGGGGTGCCAGCCGGCCGATCTCCGTCTTGACGAAATCGTGTCGCGCCGCATCGAACCCGCGAGCAATCACCGAGATATCGCGGCGCATCTGCTCAAGTCGCCGCTCTCTTGTCGTCATGTCGCGGACGACACCGGTGAGCTCCTGAACGGCAAGCTGCACTCTCGCAAGCTTGCGTTCGAGCGCGGCTGTTTCCGCCGTAAGGGCGCGGCGTCTCTCATCCAGATCGCGAACGTTGGTCGGCATGTCGGCGAGCTGCTCGAACCGATTCTTGTAGTATACGCCGTCCACTCGCAGACTCTCAGCCGACTCGGTGAGATGGTCAACGACTGTCTGCAGATTTTCCCCCAGGCTTCGGCTGCACGTTGGACAAGCGCCATCGGCGCCAAGGGAGATGACCCTCTCACGCTGCTCCAGGATCTCCTGATATTGCTTGCGCATGTCGCGAAGCTTCGTGTCCGCGTCCTGCCTGTCGCGAACCCACTCGGTGCGCCGGGCTTCGAGCTCGCCCTGCGCATCCTCCAGCTCGTTTCTCTTTTTCTCGAGATCGAGCGTTACTTCCTCTTCCTGGGCCGGCGCCTTCTCTATGATCGTGTATCGCGCGCGCTGCTTGTCGAGCTCCTCGCGTACCGACTGCTCAGCTTCAACGAGCGTCTTTCTCCGTCCGTCCTCGCGATACATCTCATCGAGGATGTTGAGCTCGTCACGCAGCTCGCCGATAGGCTCGAGTGCCCGATGCAGTTTCTCCAGCTCCGCGCGCGCTGCGGCGACGTTGGTCAGCTCGGCCACGACGCGCTCGACATTTCGGGCAAGCGAGGTCTCTTCTCGCTCGTTTGCGCCTATGTCCGCGAGAATCGACTGCGCCTTGTCGCGGTTGCCTTGAGCGAGCTCCCATTTTGGCGCGATCATCCGCAGGGTTCCGTCAGCCAGCGCGAAGCGATGATCGGCGCTCTGCGAGACCGAGCTCGCCTGCTCTACTCGCTCACGCGCTTCTGTGACGGCCCGCTCCACCCCTTCGGGATCGGGCATTCCTGCACGCAGGCCGGCGATCTCTGCGCTGAGCGTTCTACGCCGGTCGCCGATGATGTCCTGGGCGAGACGAAGTTTTTCGTAGCCGAGTACTTTCGAGAGAAAGCGGGCACGCTCGGAAGCGACCATCGCCGCCATTAGCGCAAGCTCTTTTTGTCCCGTGAAGTACGTTCGAAAGAATTCGTCGCGCGACATGCCGAGCAGTCGCTGGAGCCGCTCGGTGACCGAGGCAGGAGAATCCGCAATCGGCTCAAGGTTCCCATCGAGGAAGAGATGAGCGGTCGCTCGTCCACGAACAACTTTGTATTTGTGGCGCCCGAGCTCGAACTCCAGCTCGACTCTGAGCTGCTGTCGCCCAGTCGCGGCAAGCGAGAGCATCTGCTCGCGTGTAGAGCGTCCCCACGCATAGAGCGCAAAGGCAATCCCTTCGAGGATCGTCGTTTTTCCGGCTCCGTTCGGTCCGATAATTCCTGTAATGCCGGACTCGAATTCGATCTCCGTCGCTACGTGCTGGCGGAAATTCGACAGGCGCAGGGCGAGGAGCTTCAAGCTTCGTCTCCCGACAACGCCGGCGCCAGGCGATCGGCTTCGAGCAGGTAGTGCATTCCCAGATCAACGAGCGACTGGCGATCGATGCCAGGAGTCATGTCGCGCGACTCGAGCATTGTCTTCACCGTCTCGATCAACGAGGCGCGCCTGCCCGGAGCGCCACTCATGTCGATTCGGACCGACGCCGGCTTGCGAACGTCGAGCAGGAAATGCAGAGCGCTTCGCTTGAACTCGCGGATCTTTCGGTGATCGATGTCTCGGAGCACGTGACGCTGAACATCACGGACGACGAGCCGGACGATCTTGTTCTCAATACCATCTTTCGTGGATTCGACGGCGTGGGTGATCGCGTCGCTAAGCTCCGATGCCGAAAGGCTTGCGCCTTGAATCGCAGGAAGATCCACAACTCGGCGAGCCAGGGAAACCTTCCGAAACTCATGCGCGCCGGTGGCCAGGTCCCGTTCGATGAATCCCTTTCCCGGAATCGGCCGGCCGTCTACACGCTTCTCCTGCTCTTCGTCAACTTCGCCCCAAACGTTCGTGCTGGTGTATTCGAGCGAACCAGAGTAGAACGCCTTTTTTGCGACCTGGTGATAGACGTGGTAATGGCCAAGCGCGATGTAATCCCAGCGCTCGTCGCTGAGCTGATTCACGGTGAGGTCGCCCGCTCCTGGTTCAGAAATGGGCGTGAACCTTTTGACGACTCCTTCGACAGCACCGTGGATCAGCAGAACGTTGTAGCGGGCGGCTGGATCAGGATCGAATGCGGGCCACGGTTTTCCGGGTTGACTGGGGATCGCCAGAATCGACAGCTCGCCGTCGCGAAATGTCAGCCGCTTGGGCGCTGTATCGACTACGGTGATTCCAAGAGCCGAGAAGAGCCGGATGATATGACCCGTCTCCGTCGTTCGCGGCGTGTCGTGATTTCCCGCCACCATTACGACGATCGTATCCGGAAGCAATTCTCTCAACCGGGCGAATTGCTTGTAAGCGTGCAGGATCGCCGGAGTCGTCGGCCGCACGCTGTGGAACACGTCCCCACCGATCAAGATCACGTCAGGCTTCAAATCGATGACCGCATCCATCGTCTTCTTGAACGCAAGCGCAACATCTGCCTCTCGCTGGTTCAGTCCACCGGTTGTTTGCCGGTGGTATTGACGATAGCCAAGGTGAAGATCGGACAGATGAACGAGCTTCATTTCGATCGCGATGCCTTCAGCTGCTGGGTGACGTGAGTATGCACTACCATTGGAGCGCCGCCAGAGATTCCCTGAACCGTCGAGGTCGCGTCGATGACCGCCCGCGTTTCAGTAATCCACGCTAGACGACGGTCGAGCTGCATCGTTCCGGTGAGCCAGCCGGACAGCTCCGAAACGCTTCCATCACTGTGATCGTGGGAAAGTTTACCGCGCATCGAGATGTACGCGATGTCCCCGTTTTTACCCAGTGAATCAAGCTGAAAAGTAGCGCTCACAAGGCCCGTCGCTCCCAACTCACCGGCGAGAGGGATTCGCATCTGACGGGTCCAGGTGTCACCGCGCGATACAGGCTTCCGTGAGAGCACTGCCGGCATCTGGCCGAATATTGCTCGAAGCTCGTCGCTGGCATTCGTATCGATGACTTCGGCTGCACCGTCGGTGGCGACCCGCATGTCGATCTCGTCGTTTGTCTGCCGAAGGCGCGTCGGAGCCGCCCGCTTCGCAGTTCCGTTGGACATCGACGTTCGAATGGAGTCCGTCACAGCCGTCACAAGCGCTCCTTCCCTGCTAGTCTTGCGAACGATGGCCCGGCTGAAGACCTCCATCATGGTGGTCATCTGCCGTGTGCCTTCAGCGCACAGGCGCGTTTCGGGATTTAGCTTGCCGTTCCTCCGAGGTGTGGCGTAACTGCTCGGACAGCCTGCAGGTGTTCCACGCATCTGAACTTCCTGATTCATTCGGACGTTCATCGTGTCGCCAACGTGCGGGCTGATTTGAAGCAGCACCGGCTGAGCATGTGCCGACACCGCCGCCATGAAGAGGAACCCGATTGACGGGATGATCGATTTACAGGCCATACGGATCATCGTCGGGAAGCGTGCGCGCGGAAATTGTCTCGCGAGGAGCCAATCCACCGTTGAATGCCGGCTGAGCCGGAATCTTCTTCTTGAGGCGCGACTCGAAAAACGAGCGAAGGTTTGCCGGCTTCGCAACGAGAGTCGCGTTGCGAGCCGCAATGAGCTCGTCTTCGTCATAGAGAGAAACGAGATCCTTGACCCAGGCAAGTGAAGTCTTGTCATCTACACTCCGCAACGATCGATACAGCGCGTGTTCGAGCGTGACATCAGTCGCCTGCGGAAATTTCTCCGCGCCGTCGCGGCCCTGCATTACGGCTGGCCGGGGGAAGCGAACGAAAATCGGTTGCGTGAAGTGCGGATGGCGAACCATCAGCTGACCCTTTTCGAGAGTCGCCAGCTTGGTGCGCGTCGCCGGGCTGAGTACGGAATAGCCCGGCGTCGCCAGCTCATCTCCATCCATTCGGCCGTAGAGGGCTGTTCCCGAATTGCCGACCACCCTCCGATGCACCTGTGACCTGAATTGCTGCGCGCTGAAGAGAACAAGCCCGAGATAGCGTCCACGCTCGGCGATGTCGAGGAGCATCTTCCGGACGTATGTATCCTGACCGTCGTTCGGGGCATACTTGTTCAGCTCGTCAACGAATACAACCAGATGCTTCACGCCGAGGTCGCGCCGCTCGAGATGCTCGCGAAGCTTCGACACTATGCGCGCGAAAATCAGATCCTGCGCATCTTCCTCGAGAGTTGCGACGTCAACGACGTACACCGCCCGATCTTCGAAGCTCCCGAATGGTAGGTCGCTCACATCACCAGTGTCGGTTACGAGACCAGCACATCGCGTCGAAATGTTCGACAGCCGGTTCCGGACCTTTCGAATCGTTGCGATGTGATGCGTTCGCCACGACTCGGCGTTCGCTCTCTCCATTCCTCGCAACAGATCACGAAACCAGTTCTCGAGATCGCCAAACGACTGAACGGTGTGGTCCCGCGTGAGGTGCGGATCCCGGTCGAACCTGCGATCGACGACCCTCTCCGTGATAAAGTCGATCAGAGCATCCGCTTTAGCGTCGATGTCGTCCTTGTTCAACAAGACTTCCGCGTACTGAAGAACTTCGCGAAGCCCCCACGTTAGCGGCTTCACGTTGAATAGCAGCTCTTCATTGGAGCGAAGAGTGTTCAGGCCGAACCCCTTTGCCGTGTAAGGCGCGAAGTAGGTGACGTTCTCGAACGGACCGGGCTTGACGCCCATCTTTTCGTACATTTCCCGATCGCGATCCTCGAGCTTGCCTGGCTGATCGAGGAAGCAGAGATCCGGGCCCTTCACGTTGAAGCAGACCGCGGCAACTGATCCCTTGCTCGCCGGAAAATGTGCAAAGAGCGACGACAGCAGCCACTCGACCGCACTCGTCTTTGTCGCAAGGCCCGACATTCCGGAAATGTTCAGGTGAGCTGCCTCAGGGCCGAGGAGGAAATCGGCATCGAGGTAGATCACTGAATCGGTCGCGCCTGCGCGATAGACTCCAACCGGAATCCCAGTGTTTGCGCCGTCTTTTAGATATCCGTCCATCCGAAGCGCGGTAGCAACGTCTTCTTCACCTGCCAGAAAAACTTCGCCCATCGGTACCGGCTGGAGCGGCTCTTCAGGTATTTGACGCAGCACCGCAGCGGTGTAGAGGCGAATCTCTGCCCGTTCTGTTACCGCGAATCCAGCCTTCGACGGAATTCCATCGTGGCTGAGCACATCATACATCGGCGACTGAAGGTCGGTGTAGCTGAACCCTTCGACAACAATGCCGTAGATGTGCGGAATCTTTCCTTCAACAGCATGGGCTCCATCGACACGAACGATCGTGCCGATTCCAACCGGGCAGTCAAGTGAAGTCCAGAAATGAAATTCGTGGGGGGTGTTTGGCTTTCGCTCTGTCGCGACGACGCGCCCAAGTGCTTCAATCACGAGATCGCCCTCAGGAACTCTTCGGTGTCGCGAATACCGTATGCCATCTTGTCCCACCGGGGATCAGGCAGCGCGAGCGGCGAGCTTTCGGCGATTATCCAGCGCGAAATCCTGTCTGCCCTCTCTGACATTTCCGGGGCATCAACGGCCTCGACACGCAGAAGCCCGAACAAGGAATCGTGTCCGGCGGCGTCGCGGACCCTGACGTACCAGCTCGCAACGGCGTATCTGTTTTTCGGCGCAACGCGGAAAATTGACGACCGCTCTCCTGCCCGGAGATTGACGAGGACGCGAAACGCATCGTCGTCCGCATATAGACGCCGGTGCGACTTTATGACGCCGACAGCGAGCTCGGATTTCGACGAAATGCGGCTGTTCGTGACGCTTCCGTCGACGTAGAGCGCACTCGCCTCCGACTGGCACCATGCTTCCGCCAGGTCACGTTCTACATCCTCTCGATCGAACTGAACTCGTTTCACGGCAGCTTCCATGAGTGCGGCCGGGTGTCTCGACGGAACGCCTTCACCCGAGACTTCTCTCGTCGTGTCCACAAAACGCGAATCGCTTTTCAACTCTTCGCTGAGCGTTCCGAGGTATCGAAACGGAACGTAGAACCGGCCGCGAACGCTCGGGCCGCGGGTTGGCCATGAAATCATTCTCCGATTGGCGCGGACGCGCACCGCCGCCGACACCGTCGCCCAGACAATGGGCACACCTTGGCGCTGATTCACGATGGTAATTTTCTGCGTCCCGTCGAGGAATCCGGAAAATCCGCTCTTCCCTCCCGCTTCATTGGGAGCGATTACCGGAATAGCACGAAATTCGCCGGTTTCGGTGACGGCTGGCTCGACCAGAGTCGCTGGCTCGTCCGCGCGGCCGTATCGATCGGCTTCGGCAGAAAGACCGTCTACTGGCGCGCTTCCAGGAAGCATGTCCTGGATAAATCGACGCGCCTCGTGTGCAGACCCCGGCCAGCTACCTCTTTCGTCTCGATCGGCTGATGAAATCACTCCAGCCCTATGTCCCACGCCTGCTCCAGATCCTTCTTCGAATACGCCCTGAAAGCTGTCAGAGTCTGTGTGTTCCTTATCCCGGGAACCGTGGTCACGTGCTCGGTAACTACGCTCGCAACGCCTTCGTAGTCGGTCACTTCCACTATGGCAACGAGATCCCATTCACCGGACACTGAATACACCGTTGACACGCCTTCGATACCTGCAAGCCGCGTAGCGCATTGCGGAATCGACTTCGGCTCGGCTTTGATGAGGACGATGGCAGTGATCATCGGAATTGAGATGAATGGTCAGGAGTAAGCGTCATCTACCGTGGGCGATGCCGGTCTGATTACGCTATTTTTCGACTCGGCGACACGCGTCGCCGACAACGGATTATAACAGTATCTTCGCGGCTTGAACCGCGCCATGACGCTTCGGAGCCTGACCAAGTGGAATCGGAAGAAAAGGAAGAACGCGGCTCGGGACGCAGCCAGAACGTCGTCCACACATTGCCGCGGTCGATGGCCTCAGTGCCACGCTTCCTGACTGGCCCGCTGGAGCGCGTTGACCCGGCTGCGGGCGCCACTCAACTCGTTGTCATTACAGCAGATGCGGAAACCGCAATCGCATTGGCCGAGTCGGTTTTGCGAATGACTGGCCCTGCTGGAATCGAGCTCATTCCCGTCACGACTGCGCGTCGCGCGAGCCGCCTCATCGCTGGACGACCTGTCGCCGCGATCGCCGGATCACCCTCCGACATCCGTGACCTTGTTCGCGGAAGTCATCTGAAGCTCGATGAAGTGCAATCCGTTGTCCTTGCGTGGGCAGATGAAATTCTGCTGGGTGATGAAAACGACATCGAGGCACTCGAAGCCGTGATGAGCGAACTCTCAAAAGATGCAGCCCGGATCGTCGTCACCAGCAAGTCAGAAGGCCGCGTGAACGCTTTTGCTGAACGGTATCTGAGACGCGCGCACCGTGACCTTCCAGTTGAACAGGGCGACACCAGCTCGGTCCCGGTTCACTATGTCACTGTTTCGCCAGCCACTCGCGCCACGGCACTGCGTCGCTTGCTCGACGACCTCGATCCGCCGTCGGCCGCAATCGTGGTTTCGAGCGATCACGCCGAGGCCGAAGCGAACGAAGCGATTCGTATGCTCGGCTATGGCAGCGAGTCGGCTACAGTGCGAGTCACGCGCGGAGAAATCGCACCGTCGACGTATGCGGTGATTTTCTTCGACGCGCCTGCAGCACGGTCAAATCTGAGCGCCGCGGCAGCCGCGACTCCAGTTACAATTGTCGCTCTCGCCGAACCCAGGGAGCTTGAAGAGCTTAAGCGCATGTCGGGCGACGCGAAGCCCCTCTCAATCAAGGCTCCTGTCACAGCAGCTCGTGAGCGTGAGGTTGAAATGCGACGTGAGCTGGGTCGCGCGCTCGACGCCGGAATAGCAACGCGCGAGGTGATCGCACTCGAGCCGCTTCTTGAGCGCTACGACGGAATTGAAATCGCAGCGGCTGCCCTGCGTCTGCTGGAAAAGGAACGCGTGCTGCGCCAGGCGGCCCAGAGCGAGGCAAAACAGGCGCAGGCAGCCAGGAGTGAGGCTCGTCCCACCGAACGGATCGCGCCAGGAGGGGACCGCGGATCGCGCGGAGGGTTCGACCGCCCGCGTCAAGGTGACAGAAAGCCGTTCGACCGCGGATCGTCAGATCGAGGCGACTCCAGGCCACCTCGCAAGTTTGGGGACGACTCACGCGGAGCGAGACCTCCGCGTTCCGATTCGCGTCCTACCCGTAGTTCAGGTGGAGAGAGAGATGACCGGGGAGGCAGCAGTCGTCCAGGCGGAAGCTTTACTCGCGGGCCAAGGCGCGACCGTCCATGAGCCAGTCGTTCCACCAGACTGGCGGTTGGATCGAAGTCATCTCGGGCGTGATGTTCAGCGGCAAGAGTGAAGAGCTGATTCGCCGCGTCCGACGGTCGATCATCGCGAAGAAGCGGATCCAGGTTTTCAAGTCACATCTGGACGCCCGTTACGTCGGCATCTTCAGCGTGTCCAGTCACGACGGACGAACCGTAACGGCAATCCCCGCCGACTCTGCCGCGCAAATCGGGCAGCAGATAGATCCGACGGCGCACGTGATCGCGATAGATGAGGCGCAGTTCCTCGACAAGGGAATTATTTCTCTCGTGACGTCGCTTGCTGGTCGGGGCCGCCGTGTGATCATCGCCGGAACGGATACTGATTTTCGAGGCGAGCCTTTCGGTTCGATGCCGGCCCTGATGGCCATCGCCGAAGTGGTTGACAAGCTGCATGCGATCTGCGTGTTGTGCGGCAATCCCGCCAGCCGAAATCAGCGGCTGATTGGCGGCCAACCGGCTCCATACGATTCTCCGACCATCATGGTCGGGAGCACCGAGTCTTACGAGGCGCGGTGCCGCATGTGCTTCGCAATGCCGCAAAAGGACGCAGCTCAGGCATCGCTTCTCTGACCTCACCGCATCCTGTGCGGCAGCGGGGACAACCAACAATGGCGTGGGTTTTTCTTGTGCTTGCCGGCCTTCTTGAAACCGGCTGGGCAATCGGTCTGAAATACACGGATGGTTTCACGCGACTGGTGCCGAGCGTGCTGACACTTGCCGGCATTGCGGCGAGCATGCTCCTTCTCGCGATCGCGGCGCGAACGATTCCCATCGGAACCGCGTACGCTGTGTGGGTGGGTATCGGAGCGGTCGGGGCAGTGATTCTTGGAATCGCGCTGTTCGATGAGCCGCGAAGTGCAATGAGACTCTTTTTTGTCGCTCTGTTGATAGTCGCCCTGATCGGACTGAAAGTCACGTCAGAGAGCTCAATCGCGCGCTAAATCCCCTGTAAACGTCCGAATTCAAGATTACGGCATATTTGTTGTGTACCATCTCCGAATGTTCTTAGCTTAGTCGAACCTTATCCTTACCTCATGCGACTAATCGGACTTACTGGAAATATTGCGAGCGGGAAGTCGGTCGTTGCCGATTTGATGGCTAAGCGGGGCGCGACGATCATCGACGCGGACGTGCTTGCCAGAGAAGCAGTGACAAAGGGGAGCCCCGCTCTCGACGCAATCGTTGCGAAGTGGGGCGACGGAGTTCTCGACAAGGACGGTAACCTCGACCGTGCCGCGCTCAGGCACGTGGTGTTCGACAACCAATCAGA
Organism: Gemmatimonadaceae bacterium; assembly: GCA_039921425.1. Classification (GTDB taxonomy): domain Bacteria; phylum Gemmatimonadota; class Gemmatimonadetes; order Gemmatimonadales; family Gemmatimonadaceae; genus UBA4720. The sequence continues at coordinate 26,389 of JBDSBT010000095.1, forward strand.
CCTCGACGCCCTGAACGAAATCGTTCATCCT
>JBDSBT010000096.1:0-3289 GCA_039921425.1 Gemmatimonadaceae bacterium
CCGTTGCGGCCGCATCCGCGAGTATCACGGGTAATCTCCGCGCTGGCAAGCACCTCGGCTTCGACACCTACGCGTACCCTGGGGACAACGCAATGCTCGCTTGGAGGCAGGACGGCGCCCCTTACGACTGGGTGGGCTACTACCTGCCATCCGCGCCGTGTCACAAGGGCGACACCTGGTCGGGCAAGCGGCAGACACTGACCGAGATGGGGTGGGGTCTCGCAGTGATCTACGTCGGCCAGCAGGTGTGGGAGGGAGTGCCTCGCCAGAAAATCGTGCAGACGCGCTATGTAACGAAGCGGGTGAGACAAACGAGTCGCCGTCATGGTAAGCATGTAACCCGGTACGTGCGGAAGCGCGTTCCGGTGAAGGTGGTGACCTACGCTCGCGCCCAGCCCGGACAGTCATGCTCGACGCATCTCGTGAGCGGCGCTCGCGGTGTCCAGGATGCGAACGATGCGATTCAGCGCGCATCAGTCGAAGGGTTCGCGAACCATACCGTGATCTTTCTCGACATCGAGCGGATGGACCGGGTTCCTCAGGCCATGCGCGATTACTACAAGGCATGGACACAACGGATTCTCGAGGACGGTCGATATCGGCCCGGTTACTACACTCACGATTTCAATGCGAAGTCGATCTATCGTGATGTCGCCGAAATTTTCTTGAACGCAGGCAAACTCGACCAGCCTCCGTTCTGGATCGCGAGCGGCCGAGGGTTTACGGAGGACAAGGAGCCGCACGAGGTAGGGCATGACTTTGCCCAGGTCTGGCAGGGCGTTCTCGACGTCGTCCAGACACACAATGGAGTGCAGCTCCCAATCGACGTAAATGTCGCGAGCGTGCCATCGCCGTCATCAGCCGCGGCCGGCACGGAATAAGAACGCGGTTGGACTTGAGAACTGGTCCGTGGCGGCTGATGTTAGACGACAATGTTGATTCACGATCTTCACCTGCCTCGTCAGGGACGGCCCGTATATGCCGCTGGCGAACCACTCAGCTCAGCTAAAGCGGCAATGGTCATGATCCACGGTCGCGGTGGGACCGCAGAGAGCATTCTCTCCCTCATCGATTCGATCGACGTGGCAGGCTTCGCGTATCTCGCTCCCGAAGCCAGCGGCAATACGTGGTATCCGAATTCGTTCCTCGCCCCGATTCCAAGTAATGAGCCGGGAATTACATCGGGGCTTCAGGTCATCGGCGAAATCCTGACGTCGCTGAAGTCGGAAGGAATTCCGGATGAGCGAATCACGCTCCTCGGATTTTCTCAGGGGGCGTGTCTGTCGCTCGAGTACGCTGCACGTCATGCGCGGCGCTTCGGCGGTATCGCGGGATTGAGCGGCGGATTGATCGGCCCGGACGACACACCCAGAGACTATCCCGGCGCGTTCGATGGAACGCCGGTCTTCCTCGGATGTAGTGATATCGATTTTCACATACCGGCAGTTCGTGTTCAACAAACCGCTGACGTATTTGCCCGGATGAAGGCAGATGTCACGATGCGTCTCTACCCGGGAATGGGTCACCTGGTCAATGAAGACGAGATTGACGCCGTCAGGGCGATGATGGCCAAGGTCATCGGAGCAATACATTGACCGAAAAGCCGATAAAGAAGGGCATCAACTACCAGCGGGCATGGGCTGAGGCGCGCGAGCTTATCTGGCGCCACAGGCGCTCGTTGATGATCGGCCTCGGGCTCATGCTCGTGAACCGGCTCTCGGGTCTGGTCCTGCCGGGAAGCTCCAAGTGGCTGATCGACAACGTGCTCGCGAAACATCGCGGCGAACTTCTCGTACCGATCGCGCTAGCTGCCGCCGCGGCAGTCGTCATCCAGGCGGCAACGACCTACGCTCTTTCGCAGGTCGTCAGCGTCGCCGCCCAGCAGGCAATTACCGACATGCGCATGAGCGTGCAGAAGCACGTTTTGCATCTTCCGGTCTCGTATTTCGATTCGACGAAGACCGGCGTGCTCATTTCGCGAATCATGACCGACGCGGAGGGCGTCAGAAATCTCGTCGGGACGGGATTGATTCAGCTCGTCGGCGGTCTTCTTACCGCCGTGATCGGTATCGGTGTGCTGTTCGCGCTCAACTGGCGTCTCACGACGATCATGCTCGTGATTCTGCTGTCGTTCGGCGGCCTGATGGCGATGGCGTTTTCGCGATTACGTCCTCTGTTCCGCGAACGGAGCGTCATCAACGCAGAGGTGACGGGACGCCTGGCCGAGTCGCTGGGTGGTGTCCGTATACTGAAAGTTTATGTGGCAGAGAAGCGCGAAGAGAGACTCTTCGGCGAAGGCGTTCAGCGGTTGTTCGACAACATCAAAAGGTCCATCACCGGCACTTCGCTCGTCGGCGCCGGGGCGACTGTAATCGTCGGCGCGATTGGAGTGCTCATGATCGTAATGGGCGGCCGCTCGATCCTGAACGGTTCGATGACGCTCGGCGGGTTGGTGATGTACATCTTCTTCATTGGTCTCGTTGCTGCGCCGCTGATTCAGATCGCATCTGTAGGAACACAGATCAGCGAAGCATTTGCCGGTCTTGATCGAATTGGTGAAATCCGCGACATGGCGACGGAAGACGATCAGGACGAAGAGCGGTCGAAGATGGGCGAAATCGCCGGGCAGGTTGAATTCCGCGGCGTCAATTTTTCTTACGTGCCGGGTATTCCGGTTTTGAAGGACGTGTCGTTCGTTGCCGGTGCGGGATCGACAACAGCGCTCGTTGGGTCGAGCGGCTCGGGGAAAAGCACGTTGATTGGGTTGGTGATGGCGTTCAACCGGCCCGACTCGGGCGAGATAAGAATTGACGGCCAGGATCTTGTTGACGTTCGGCTGCGCGATTATCGGTCGCAGCTCGGGGTAGTTCTTCAGGACAACTTTCTGTTTGACGGCAGCGTTCGCGAGAACATCGCGTTCGCCCGTCCTGACGCGACCGACGAAGAAGTTCGGGAAGTGAGCCGCATTGCTCACTGCGACGAATTCATCAATGGCTTCCCGCAGGGTTACGAGACGATCGTTGGAGAGCGCGGCGTCAAGCTGTCTGGCGGACAGAGGCAGCGTGTTGCTATTGCGCGCGCCATTCTCGCCGATCCGAGAATCCTGATTCTGGACGAAGCCACTTCGAGTCTCGACAGCGAGAGCGAGGCGATGATTCGTGACGGCTTGCAGTCGCTTCGTCACGGTCGAACCACATTCGTAATCGCCCATCGTCTCTCCACAATCGAGAGCGCCGATCAAATCCTCGTTATCGAAGGCGGTGAGATTGTGGAGCGTGGAACGCATCGC
>JBDSBT010000097.1:0-3863 GCA_039921425.1 Gemmatimonadaceae bacterium
AACGTTGTTGCTCCAATGAGTATTTTTTTCGTCTGCATCAATTCTCCCATGAGGTTTGTTACGTCACTCCACTGCTGAACTGCCCACCCGGTAATCGTCCGCTGTGTTCGCTGTTCTTCCCTACTCCCAGGCCGCGCCTTCGACTTTAGTGGCACCGCATTGTGGATCAACTGTCTCACGCGCTCACCCGGGATACGATCAGGGACCTGGCTGAACAGCGAGTCGAGGTCCCGCAGGCTTGTCATGAGCGCCAGCGCTTCAGGCTGAGTCTCGACCAGCTCCCGAACCTCGGCGCTTGCGTCAGGCGTATTCTCCCCGTCGATCTCGGCGTGAACCAGCTCGATCTGGTTTGGCGTGAGCATGTTCATGCCCCCGCGACGAGTAGCGACTGGCGCATCCGTTCACGCGCTGTGAAAAGCCGCGATTTCACTGTTTTGACCGGTACATCAAGCACGTCTGAAATCTCCTCGTACGAGAACGAAACAAAGTGTCGCAGAATCACCACCGCACGATCGTCAGGCTTCAGGTCCAGGAGCGCTTTTCCCACCCTTTCCTCCGCCTCGGAAGCGCTTTCGGAGGCAGCGTCCGCAGCCGGGACATCGAAGCCCCCGTCCAGCGAAACGACATTCCTGCGGCGCTTGATAGTGTTCAGTGATTCGTTGAAAGTCATTCGATAAATCCAGCTGAAGAAACGGTACTTAGGGTCGTAACTGTCGAGCGAAGCGAATGCGTTGCCAAATGTCGTTTGCGTAACGTCCTCTGCGTCCTGCACGTTGCCGAGCATCCGGAGAGCGACGTTGTACACACTGCGTTGATAGCGATCTACCAACTGGTCTCCTGCAGTCCGCTCCCCGTCCAGATATCTCCGGACAAGCGCGCGATCCAAATCGTCGTCGTTGGCTGCACGTGATCTAACCACAGTACAAACGAGTCTCGGGAAAGTTGGAAGGAAACAACGGAAACAGGTGATCCCCGAGCAATTCAGCCCCGGGTGCTCACCGTGGGGTTTACAATCGGCTAACATGCACCTAGCCGGCGCGGACTGCAATTCCGAACTCCGGAGTTGACAGGAAAAGGCTGGGGGGGCGTAATTTCCCGACCGACCGAGGGGCGACATGCTAAAAGAATTCCGGATGGCTGTTGGCGCGCAGGCGGGCGACGTGGAAAAGGTGAACGCGGTATTCGCCAGGTTCGCTGAGACGTATGACCTGCCCGGCAGCGTGCGCCGCAGCGTCAATGTGGCACTCGACGAATTGCTCGCGAATGAGCTCTCGCACGGGATGGCGGGACGCGACACCGGCTCGGTGACGGTAGAAGTGGAGTTGAATCAGGAACGGGTGAAGGTCACGATCACGGACGATGGCCCGCGGTTCGACCCGTTTAGCCAGGCGCCACCGGATACGACGCTGCCGATTGACGAGCGGGCGATTGGTGGACTGGGTATTCATCTGGTGCGGCAGCTGATGGACGACGTCAGTTACGAACGCCGGGACGGTCACAACGTGGTGGTACTCGTGAAACGTCTGGTTGTTGGCTAAGGAGAAGGACCTTTACTGAGGCAAGTTGATGCAGATTTCTACTCGCACGAACAACGACATTCATATAGTAGCCATCGCCGGGAGCCTGGACAGCACCACATCGCCAGAGGCTCAGAAGGCACTTGCCGCGGTGCTCACTAACGCGAAGAAGGTCGCGCTGGATTTCTCAGACCTGGATTACATCAGCAGCGCCGGATTGCGCGTGCTGCTCGGCGCCGCCAAGCAGCTCCGGGCCTCTGGAGGAACGCTAGGGATGTTCGGTCTGAACCAGTCAGTGCGGGAGGTGTTCGAGATATCGGGTTTCTCGGCGATCCTGGCTGTGTATCCCTCGGAAGCCCAGGCGCTCGGGGCGATGTAGGTGCTGGGCGGGTCGTCGCGGGGCATCGCGCAATCCCGACTCTGCGGCGCTCATCTTGGCGACACCCGAACGAAACGGACATCGCGCACCGATTCTTCGCCTGGCGGTGTCGACACAGTGAGGTGCGTCAATTTGCCCGCACCATCACGATGAAATTGCATTTGGGCGGTGAGTATTTCGATCGATCCGAACCCGCGAATAAACAGATCTGGATTAACCGGCCACACGGCCGCGTCGGGTTTTCCGATACGGCGCAGGAAGAGTCGTCCATTGCGTGCGTCAAGCCGCCAGCTGGCGTCGAGTTCCTGACTGAACCAGATGCCCTCATACTCCGCAAGCGCGGCGGCTGACGGGCGCCACAATGCGGAATCCGGAATGCGGTCCAGCGTCTCGACTGGTCCACCGTTCCAGGAAATCTCCAGCCGCCAGCGAGTGCCAGCAGCCGGTGGCCGGAAGGTGTACAGGCCCACGTTTCCTGAAAGCCCGATCTCGAAGAAGCGGCCGTTACCAGCCGGTGTCATCACGTAAACCGTGTCGTCGCGTACGTCATCAAACACCAACTCGCCCAAGGCGCCGTTTCTCACCTCCACCGGCAGCAGATTCCACGGCGCGGCGGGGGGACTGTAAACTCCGGCGTAACGCGCCAACTCGTCCGATGAGATGCTGACGGCGGCGGGCGCCGGTGCGCGTTGCCGCGGCGGCTGCAACGCATCGAGAAGGTAGAGGTCCGCGACCTTCTTCGCCAAAGTCCCAGCGTCGAGGTAATTCGCATTGCACAGCGCCGCGACCCCAAAACGCCGCTCAGGAAAGCGGATCATGTAGGTGTGGTTGCCGCCTGGGCTCCCCGCGCGCTCGATCGTGCGTAGCCCGCGATAGCTGCCAAGCCGAAGACCGTAGGCGTATGGGATCGTGTCGCCGTTCGCGAGCACGGGCAGGCTCGTCATTCGAGCAACGACCGATCGCCCGCCAATTTGTGGTTCGTCGAAGTTCCGATCCCAGTGCGCGAGGTCTTCGACTGATACGTACAGATTGACACCGCCGAACGTCCGAGAGTTCGGGAATTGCGCGTGCGCGCCGGCTGGCGAGCCCACATGACCCAACGCGCGATTCCTTCCATATTGCACGCGCTCGTCGGAAACAAACGCGTCTCGCATCCCGAGCGGCCCGAGCACGGCGCGCTCCAGAAAATCTCCGAACGGCTCGCCGACAACTCGCTCGACAACTATTCCGAGCAGCATGTAATCGCTGTGACTGTATTCGTGCCGCGTTCCGGGAGCGAAATTGAGTGTGCGCTGCGCGGCCATCAGTCCGAGAAACTCGGACATCGTCCGAACCGGACGACCCGCCAGCGCTTCCAGCGCCTGATAGTCTCTCAGCCCGCTCGTATGCTCCAGAAGATCGCGCACGCGTATTGGATTGCCGTAGTCAGGAAGCTCTGAGATCCATCGTCGCACGTCATCGCCTGAGGAGAGCTTCCCCTGCTGTTCGAGCATGAGCACGGCAAGCCCGGTGAACTGTTTCGAAACTGAGCCGAGGTCGAAGGTGGTACGGGGTGTGATCGGCCGGCCGTCTTCAATAGCTTGTAATGACGAGGAAATATGGGCCGCGTGCCGCCGAACGCGTGAGCTCAGCTGCGGGCGACATATGGCTACCTTACCCGCACTGGAACGGCATTACTCAGGTACTAATTTTCCTTTGCAAAAGCTTCGAACGCAGGCCTACCCCTCAGCACGAGCAGCTTGGGTTCGAGATAAAGTCCGCGCGGTGTCCATGAGCTTTCGGGCAGGAACCTTCGGAGCTCTGCAACTGCAGCGTCGAACTCGCCCGCATAACCAAGTATGCCGGCCCTTATGCGCCGATCGATATTTGGCGTCACTCCATCCTTCCCGAACTGCTTAAACCTTCGAGCAGCTTCGACCGCGCGCTCGCTTTCTGCTCGTGCTTCCGACATGCGGCCCGTTGACGCA
>JBDSBT010000098.1:0-6944 GCA_039921425.1 Gemmatimonadaceae bacterium
AAGTTTCCCATCAGGGATCGTGCGACAACGGGACCCATCTCTCTAATCCGGGCGTATTCCCGGCGATCATAGCCGTAGTACTCCCATGAAGCATGTCCCGGGCTGATTGTGCGCGAGACATGCACGGCAATTCCCTCATTTATCAAAAGCTCTCGGAGAGACGCACGTTTTCCCGTTTCCCAATACGAATAATATCCGCCCATCTCGTCGATGATTGTTCGCATCTCGCTTCGGCTTGACGGAGAAGTGTAGCGAACTCCATGCGAGATCTCGTGCGACAACCAGAGTGGGATGAGCTCCGGGTCGAGACCAAGCCCACGGGTTTCAGGATTGGCGATGCTCGTAAAATGCTCGAGGCAAACAAACGCAACAGCCCGCCCGCCAACCACAAGCTCGCCGGCGTTGGCAGCTCCAACACCGACCATTAGGACTACATCGATGCTGGAGTCGATCTCAAGCAGCACCTTGCACTGATCCTCAGTGTTACGAGCGAGAGTGACGACATCCATTCGTTCGAGCATCGTGCGGAGATCACTTCTGCCCGCAAGAGCCGCCGATTTTACGACTTCAGAAAAGTGTGGGCTGTCGGGCTCGACGACGTAATTCGCCCAATAGGCTTCGAGAAGACTGCGGTGGTTGTCGAAGTAGCGAAGATATGCCGCGATGCGATCGGTGCTGTTCAGGACTGCGAAGAAGTCAGGCAGCAGGTTGATCAGCATCAACAACCAGGTAACGGGTGGGCGAACAGCGCAGCGCGCTTTTAGGGATGCGAGAAAATACGCTGACAAGAAAAACTGAACAAGGGCGATAATGCTGCGACTCGAAATCAAAGGGTGGCACAAAAATTCCTTCTACCTGTTTTCAGCCAGCAGCAGGAGGGTGCGTGACAACGTTGCGTCGGATAGAGCTTAGCTGCCCAATATGTGGGAACAGCTTTCAATCGCAGGCGGTTGCTACAACGAACGTCATAGGGGGAAAACACACCGATTTTCATGAGTTTGCTGCGGGCACACAGCCGCTGGCCTATCTCGTTCACATGTGCGGTGAGTGCGGCTACTCCGGGGAAGAAAGAGATTTTTTCGAAGAGGGTGAGGCAAGTCCGCTGCTGAAGGAGCACGTATTCAACGAACTGGCGCCAAAGTGTCCTTTCTCCGCAACAGGGTCGACGAAGTACGAGGTGGCAGCCAAAGTCGCCGAGTGGCAGGAGCTGGAAGCACGAGTCGTAGCTGACCTTCTTCTTCGTGCAGCGTGGTGCTGTGTTGACGAAAATGACATCGAAGCCGAAAGGTATTTCCGACGGCACGCTGCCTGGATGTTCGAGCGAGCGCTTTCCAAATTCGACGGGGTCATGACAAACGAACGCGCGGTCCTTACCTATCTGGTTGGTGAATTGTGGAGGAGGATCGGCGATCTCAAACAAGCCCGCATATGGTTTGAGAAAGTTCCTGATGAGGTAGTCGATTTCGAATCACAGGAGTGGATCATTGCCGCTTCGGATCAGCAGTTGATCAACCCTCAGGAGTGGTTCGGCTAGGTCACCTCGTGCCGAACAACCGATCACCGGCGTCTCCCAGACCGGGCAAAATGTAGCCCTGGCTGTTGAGTTCGCGGTCGAGATCTGTGCAATAGATCTGCACGTCAGAATGTGATGCAGCGAGGCATTTAACACCTTCCGGGGCGGCAACAAGACAGAGGAATCGGATTCTTGTCGCGCCTGCTCGCTTGAGCGATGAAACGGCTGCCGAAGCGCTTCCGCCGGTGGCCAGCATCGGATCGAGAACGAAGAAATCGCGCTCGGCCACATCTCCGGGGACCTTGAAGTAATAATCAACGGGCTTGAGAGTGTCGTGATCACGGTACAGGCCGATATGACCGACGCGAGCCGCGGGTACGAGCCGCAAAATGCCCTCAACCATTCCGAGCCCTGCCCGAAGAATCGGAACAAGAGTCAGTTTTTTTCCGCTGATATGCCGACCGATCGTCTTCTCGAGCGGTGTCTCCACATCAACAGGCTCGACGGTCAGGTCAATCGTTGCCTCATAGGCCATCAGCATGGCGATTTCGTCGACGAGTTCCTTGAAAATCTTCGTCGGTGTCTCGCGATTGCGCAGTATGGTCAGCTTGTGCTGAACAAGCGGATGCCGGATTATTGTGAGTGTCGGAAACTCAGGTATCTGTTCAATCATCTGACGCAATTCCCTGTATGGTTCCGCAGCCTGTCTGTGTAAAGATAGAAAACCTCGCTCGTCCTAACATATCTCGATTTTCCTCTCAGCATGAAAGAATACCAAGCCGTCGTAGTCAAGCTCACGAGGCATACACGCGAAGACGAAGACACGCTAACGGATCTTCTGAATGAGCGCAGCCGAGGCGGGTGGGAACCGGCACTAATGTCTCAGAACGAAGACCGGGTTATCATCCTTTTTCAGCGTAATGCTGTTGCTGAAGGATAGAAGCAAATGGAGATAACTTTCATAGGCGCAGCCAGAGAAGTGACCGGCTCGTGCCATTTGCTGCATGTCAACGGTCATACGATCGCTCTCGACTGCGGGATGTTCCAGGGGAAGCGAAGTGAATCGGCGGAGAAAAACAAGGCACTTCCGATTCCAGTCGATCAGATTGACGCGATTGTCCTCTCGCACGCACACATCGACCACTCCGGGCGGCTTCCATTTCTCGTGGCCCGGGGCTACAGCAAGACAATCTGGGCGACGTCCGCAACGCGAGATCTTTGCGCTGTAATGCTTGCTGATTCCGCGCACATTCAGGAGAAGGACGCTGAATTCCTGGCAAGGCGAAGAAAGGAGTTCATAGAACCGCTATATGGAATGCGCCACGCAACGCGAACTCAGGAGCTGATGGTTGGCGTACCATACAACAAGCCGTTCGATGTCGTACCGGGTGTTGTAGCGACGTATGTCGATGCGGGTCACATCCTCGGTTCCGCAACCGTAGTTCTCGATTGTACGGAGGGCGGAGTGACAAAGCGACTCGTTTTCTCCGGTGATGTTGGAAGATCAGGACTGGCGATCATTCGGGACCCAGTTCCACCAACGGGTGCACATGCGCTAATCATGGAATCGACGTACGGGAATCGGGACCACGATTCGGTGGAGGGTGCCAGAGCGCGCCTGGCTGAAGTCGTAAGGGCGACGGCAGCCCGCGGCGGTCGTGTTCTGATTCCGGCTTTTGCCGTCGGCAGAACGCAGGAGATTCTCTACAACCTGCATTCGCTGGTACGTGAAGGAGCAATTCCGGCGATTCCGATTTACGTCGATAGCCCGCTCGCCATCGACACGACGACTGTATTTCAGCTCCACCCTGAGACTTACGATCAGTCAGAAGACATGGTGAAGCGCGTCAAGGAGCTCTTTCACTTCCCGCTTGTGCATTTCACACGCGACGTGGAAGAGTCAAAAGCGATCAACAGCGCGAAAGGTCCGATGATCGTGATCGCAGCGTCGGGTATGGTCGAGGCGGGGAGAATTCTTCATCATCTGGCCAACGGTGCGAGTGACCCTCGAAATACGATTCTCATCGTCGGATTTCAGGCGGAGCACACACTTGGCCGGAGAATCGTCGAGCGACAGCCAATGTTGAAGATTTTCGGAGACGAAATTCCGTTACGCGCCCAGGTGGAAGTGATAAACGGCTACAGCGCGCATGCCGACCGCACCGAGTTGAATGCGTGGATCGACAAGGTCAAGGCAGGGTCACCTTCATTAGGCCCCGTGTGGCTGGTTCACGGCGAAGCAAAGGTGCAGGATGAGTATCAGACCGCACTGGCGTCGAGAGGATATTCCGTTACATGTCCGGAGCCACACTCTAGAGTTTCGTTCTAAGTATTTTCAGGGATGGCTCAGGCGGGACGCGTAATCTGGCGGATTGTGTCGGGCAGTTTCCTCACTCTCGTAGTGATATGGGCTGGCTGGATGTGTGCTGTGCTGGTGTGGAGCAAATGGGACCAGGCAAAGCCAGCCGGATCGATCGTTGTGCTGGGAGCCGCACAGTATGACGGCCGTCCCTCACCTGTTCTTCGCGCCCGCCTCGATCACGGAATCGACCTGTGGAATAGGGGCATGGGCAAGCTGCTCATCGTAACGGGGGGTACCGGATATGGTGACACCACGAGTGAGGCAGCGGTAGGGCGCGCATACGCCAGAAAGCAGGGTATCCCCGACACGGCAATCGTTCTGGAGAACAAGGGAAGAACGACGCGCGAATCAATGCTCGCGGTATCGGATATCCTCGGCCGCCGAGGGATCAAGTCGGCGATCCTGGTGAGCGACCCCTTTCATATGTTGAGGTTGTCAATACTTGGCAGGCGATTCGGAATCCGAACGTACACTTCTCCAACTTTGACGAGTCCCATTTCTCCGAATCGCGAAAAGCGCTGGCATTATATCCTGGGTGAGTCGGTGAAGGCTCCACTGGCATTTCTATTCGAGAGGAAAATGTGAAACGGAGATTATTAGTATCAGCGTGCTACTTATTGAGCGGTGTAATCTCATCGCAAGGCAGCGCTCAGGCCGTGCCTCGAATCAAGTTCGAGAAATACAAACTGCCCAATGGGTTGGAGGTGATCCTTCACGAGGATCACTCCACGCCGATTATCTCGGTCAACACGTGGTACCATGTTGGCTCGGCCGATGAGAAGCCTGGCCGTACCGGGTTTGCGCACCTGTTCGAACATCTGATGTTCATGGGATCGCAGCACGTACCAAACGGTGTCTTCGATAAGGAGCTCGAAGCCGCCGGAGGAGACAACAACGCTTCAACGGCCGAAGATCGCACCAATTACTACGAGGACATTCCGTCGAATGCTCTTCCGCTCGCGTTGTGGCTGGATTCCGACAGAATGGGCTACCTGTTGTCGACGATGGACAAGGAAAAGGTAGATCTTCAACGGGACGTGGTGAAAAACGAGAGACGCGAAGGCGTAGAGAACTCGCCATACGGCATTTCGAACGAGATTATCCTCGCCACATTGTATCCGAAGACTCATCCGTATTCATGGCCTGGAATCGGATCCATGGCGGACTTGAGCGCCGCTTCGGTCGAAGACGTGAAGAACTTCTTTCGGACGTACTATGCGCCGAACAATGCGACGCTGTCGATTGCTGGCGATTTTGATCGGGTGAAGACGAAGCAGCTGATCAAGGAGTATTTCGGCGACATTCCGCGAGGGCCAGCACTTCCAGCCAGGCCGATTGTAGCCGCGGTGGTGCTTCAACGTGACACGTTCATTGTAGCTGAGGATCGCGTGCAGCTACCACGAGCGTTCTATGAGTGGCCAACGCCAAAACAGTTCAGCAGGGACGATGCGCCGCTGGACATTCTCGCCGCGGTTCTCGCGAGCGACAAGAATTCACGCCTGTACAAGCGCCTCGTTTATGACATGCAGGTAGTACAGAGCATTCGTGTCACGCAGCAGTCCACGAGACTGGCGAGCAAGTTCGAGATCGACGTGACGCCCAAGCCAGGGCAGGGCCTTGGCGCCATCGACAAGGTCATCAATGAAGAAATCCAGAAGATCATCAACGAGCCGGTTACGGAACGCGAAATTGCACGAGCGAAGAATTCCTACCGAAGCAGCTTCCTCAATCGAATCGCCAGCGTGCATGGCAAGGCAGACCTGTTGAATGAATACAACTATCTCGCAGGTACGCCGGACTACGTTCAGCGGGACGCGGCGAGATACGATGCCGTTACGCTGGGGGACGTGCAGCGTGTTGCGCGCAAATATCTTGGTCAGCACAAGCTGGTGCTCACCATTGTTCCTGAAGGGAAACGTGAATTGATGCTTACCGGTAAGGGAGGTGGACAATGAGCTCACGTTGCATTTCAGCGGGAGCTCTGCTGGTTGGCATTATGGCCATCAGCGCGGCATCAGCCGCTCAAACGATCGACAGAACGAAGGTCCCGACACTTGGCTCGCCGCCCAAAGTGTCACTTCCGCCGATCGTGACAAGAGAACTGCCGAACGGACTCAAGCTGATGATCGTGGAACAGCATGAGCTACCGCTCGCTGACTTCATTCTGGTGGTGGCCAGGGGTGGAACAGTCGATCCAACCGCAAAAGGGGGCGTTGCAAGTGTGACGTCGTCGATGCTGACAGAAGGAACCACAAGTCGCACCAGTCTCAAGATTGCGGATCAAATCGCATTTCTTGGGGTCAATCTCCTTTCGAGCAGTACGTGGGATGCATCCACGGTTGCGCTCCATACCCCGACAGCTCAGCTCGACAGTGCACTAGCGCTTTTTGCGGACGTTGCCCTGCGTCCTGCTTTTCCAGATCAGGACTTTCAACGGGTAAAGAAGAATCGATTGACGAGTCTTCTTCAGCTCAAGGACAGGCCAACCGCAATCGCAGACCAGGCATACGCATCGATTCTTTACGGCGCAGGCCATCCCTACGGCCATCAACTTACCGGGAATGAAATGTCGATCACCGGAATGACGACGGCCGACCTGCGCTCGTTCTATCAGACGAATTTCGTTCCAAACAATTCGACTCTCGTCATCGTGGGCGATGTCACGCCTGCTCAAGTCGAGCGAAAGATCAGCTCACTTTTTGCTGGGTGGCAGAAAGGGGCGGTAGCTCCGTACAACTTTTCGGAAGCTCCCGCGGCAGGCGTTACGACGGTATATCTGATCGACAAGCCAGGAGCGGCGCAGTCCTCATTCCGGATTGGAAGCGTCGGTGTTCCCAGGTCGACGAAGGACTATTTTGCGCTCAATGTTCTCAACACTATTCTTGGCGGATCGTTCACGAGCAGGCTGAACCAGAATCTTCGCGAGAAGCATGGATACACCTACGGAGCCCGTTCGAGATTCGACATGCGTCAGTCGGCGGGGCCATTCACGGCATCAGCGGAAATAGTGGCAGCGAAAACAGATTCCGGGCTCATAGAGTTCATGCACGAGCTCAACTCAATTCATGA
>JBDSBT010000099.1:0-27917 GCA_039921425.1 Gemmatimonadaceae bacterium
CTAGAATCCGAAAACCCTTCTTCCATGCCCGGAACGTCATCTCGATCTGAAACGCGTATCCATTCGATCGCACGTCCGACAAGTTGATTGCCTGGAGGACCTCGCGGCGGAAGCATTTAAAGCCTCCGGTCGCGTCGAAAATACGCAAGCCAGTAATCCTCCTCGCGTAGATATTTGCCGAGTAGCTTAGGAAGAGCCGGCTCATCGGCCAGTTCACGACGTTTACCTGGCCGTCCTGATAGCGCGATCCAATCACGAGGTCTGTATCGCGAATGGCCCTGAGAAATACGGGCAGTTTTTCCGGCGCATGCGAAAAATCAGCGTCCATCTCGAAGACGAACGCGTAGTCGCGCTCGAGTGCCCAGCGAAATCCGGCGACGTACGCCGTCCCCAGACCCAGCTTTGACGCCCTGTGCAGCGTATGCACCCTCGGCTCCGACTCAGCTATAGCTTCGACGAGCGCCCCGGTGCCGTCCGGAGATCCGTCGTCAACGACGAGTATGTCGATCGTCGGGTCCTGCGAAAGCACCGCCGAGACGAGCTTGGCGATGTTTTCCTTCTCATTGTATGTAGGAACGATTACTAACGCTCGGTCAGGCAAGCTTTTTCCGCTCCGTTACTGCGCCGGCAAGGATGAATGCTATAGAAGCCAGGATGGCGACCACCGTAATGAGCTTCCCCCGATGGTACGTGTCGTTGTCGAACCATAGCTCGACATTCCGCGCACCTTCAGGCAATTGGACACCAGTAAGCACGTAATCGGCACGGCCGACAGCCGCTGGCTGGCCATCAGCCGTTGCGTGCCAGCCCGGATAATAATTCTCCGAGACCACAAGTGCGGAGCCCCTCGGGGCTCGATCGGAGAGCGTAATCGAGACTTTACCGGGTTCATAGCGAGTCACGACAGCCTTTAGGAGCAGCGGAATCGGCAGCACTTCGAGACTCGAAGCGCCTTCCACTGGTGCGTCCGAAGAGAACAATGCAGCCGATCGCACGTCGAAGGCGCGGTGCATTAAGGTTGTTTTCACGGACTCGTCATCGCCTTTCACTATCGCGGGTGTAACCCACGAATAGTCGTTGTCACCGGGCATTGCGTACAGGTACACATCGGTGCCGGCAGCATCCTTGACCGGCCCGACAACGACGTGCGCACCCGGAAATGCCTGGCTCGCGGCGGCTGAATTGGTCAACAAATAGCGAATATTCAGGAGCTGCCAGATTCGGGGATTCAGAACCTCCTGAAAGCTCGCGTTCTTGTTCAGGAGATCGTTGTACCGCCCCAACTGGTTCCCGTGATATCCGATCACTCCTCTGACCTCGTGAATCATGAGTCCGTCGGCCTCCAGATCGACGTCCCGGTACGGCGCGTCTTCGAGCTCCATGGCGAGAACGCGGGACGGTTGCGAGTCGGCCTTTATACGGTCGATAGCCGCATTTGCCTCGTAGATGACCGATGCGGGCTCGGAGAAAATCCAGTAGTGCTTCATGATCGTCCATGAGTCAACCGCGGCGAGACAAGCGATTGCCCAGCCAACGACGGCCATCGAAAGCTTCCCTTTCTTGTAGATGGCAATAACGATTACTGCGAGCGCGACAAAGCCAAACGATCTCAACGCCCCAAAGATCACCTGACCAGCATTGGCGTTGACCGCGTCGATCATATCGTCCGCTGCCAGGGCCTGCGCAAAATCCGTGAGAATCCCGCTGACGCCAAGACCAGCAACGAGCAGCGCGAATCCAAACCATGCGAACATATACTTGAAGCTTACCGCGCGTGTGAGGACGCGCTCGACCCCCGCGGCCGCCAGAACGGAGATTCCCATCATGCCGACGAAGAAAACAGTCGCAGGTGCACGGAAGTATTTCGTTCCCGGAATTATCGCGTACGGAATTCGGTAAAACGGAGTGTCGCCGCCGAGTGCCCAGAGGAAAGCGATGAAAACGGTCACGGCCCAGAAAATAAGAAACCCTTTTCTTGGGTGGCGCCCGAGTCGCGAGAACGCAGCCCCTGCAAGCAGAAACGCGATCACCCCGACGTAGTCACTGTGAAGATGAATTGCATTCTCTCCCCAGTAGCCGTCGATCATTCCCGTGAACTGAGGGAGATACGCGTCGAATACTTCCCTGATGGGCCATCCATACGAGATCGCCGTAGCATAGTTGGCCAGGCCGCCTGAGCGCGGGCTCCATGAGACGTACTCGCGAACCGGGAGGTATTGAATCGCGCCAATCAGGAGTCCAATCACGACGGCGCCGAGCGCCATCCCGAATCGGGCAGCCATGTCACGCCGGGTCAGAACGCCGCGCCGCCCTGCGGAGATACCGAGATGCAACGTGAATGCAGCGCTGGTGAGCAAGAGATACTGCAGCAGCTGCGGATGCGGGCTGAGCACAGCGAAACCTATTGTCAGTGCCAACGCTCCCCAGCTCCACCGGCGGCCATCTCGAACACAAAGGGTGAGCATCCACAGCGTAAGCGGAAACAGGGCGCTGACATACAGTTTTCCGTCGTGACCGGGTGACACCAGAGATGCGAGCGGTCCGCTCATCATGTACGCGACGCCGGCGAAGAGCGCCGGGAAGAATCCAAAACCGCTCGACCGAACGAAGTAATAAGTGAACAGGCCCGCAAGAAAAATGTGCATCATGAACGACCACGTCATCGCGACATCGGTCGGCATGATCAGGCGCAGCAAAAACGTCGGATAGAAAATGTCACCGTGCATCGCGGCGATGTACGGCATGCCGCCAAAGATGTAGGGATTCCACTGAGGAAACCCGTGCGTCGCCTTGAACATGCTCGCGCCGAACTCGCGGAACGCATAACCGGCGACGTATTGATCGCTGTTGGGACCCGCCAGAAATCCGCCGGCGAGTGCCGTGTAGCCGAGTGCGAGCGTGCACGCGGCGTAGAAGCACGCTGCGAACAACCCGGCACGGTGCGGCCCAGCCGCACCAACCATCTCGCGAGTGATCGGCGGAATGGCCGGCGGCGCCAGCAGCGACGCCGTATCGCTGACCACCTCGTCTATATAGGTCACGGTGCTTCCGCCCCCCTCCGCAATATTGAAGGGTTCCGGCGCGCCGTCCCTCTTTCCTTCTTTCTCTTTCATTGAATTGAACGCGGCACGGGTTTGCGAACGGCAAGAAATACGAGGCCCGGCAGCAGCTCGACGACCGTGAGCCAGAGCCGCGATGCAATCGCTATCGCGAGTGCATCAGCTCGTCCACAGAGGCCAAGTCGCACCATCCCGCTCACGAGCGCGCTTTCGCGCACCACGGCACCGCCGGGAGCGAACAGCGCAAGGAAGCCGATGATGTACGATGCCGCATAAACCGCGATGTACGAAGATACTGCGCCTGACGCGCTGCCCACCACGCCGTGAACGAAAAACTGGAACGCGACACCATATGCGACCCATGAGATCACCGCACGCAAAGTGGCCGCCCAGACCGTCTTCGAGGCTATACGCGGAAGTTTAATGTCCTTCCCCGTGAGGGACGTGGCGAGCCGCGCGACTGCGGGCAGCAGTCGCGGAGCCGCGGCAACAAAGCCGATCAGAACTACGAGGACGGCTATCGCGAGAATCCTGTTGTCCACCGCTTGCGATCCAGCGACCAACACCACGCCGATGCCTGCAGCAATCGTAACGAGTTGGAGCAGAACCGAAGAGCCCGCCGCTGTCATAGGCGAAACCGACTCGTTGCGAGCCATAACGGTCATCGCCGCGATCGACCAGACTTTGCCTGGGACGTACTTCCCAAGATTCGAGATAAACCAGATGCGAGCCGCCGTCTTGAACGAGAGCGTCTCACCCGCAGCGAGGATTACCCGGCGCCACGTCTCGATTAGCAGCGCATAAGTGAGCAGTACAGTCAGCGTCGCTGCACCGATCCAGGCCCATCCGATATCCAGGGCCGCAAGCCTGTCCGCGGCGAGCCGCCACTGCCCATTTAGCGCGCGAACGGCCGACCAGACTATGACTGCCGCAAACAACCACTGCGCGGCGAGAAACCCGCTACGCCGGATGTTCGGCAAGAACCTGCTTGTAGAAACCGGCGTACTGCCTGGCGGCTGATTCAGGTGCGAATGCAGACAGCGCGAACATTCGCCCGGCTTTGCCCAGGTCTCGGGCCTCGGTGGGGTTGTCGAGAACGCGGTCGAGTGCTTTCGCCAGCTCCGTCGGGTCCCCAGGTGTCACGAGAATCCCCGTCATGTCGTCCTGAATGATGTCAGTAAGTCCCCCGGACCGGAACGCGACTACTGGCGTTTCGCACAATAGCGCCTCGGCCGCGACGAGTCCGAGTCCCTCATCGATGGATGGAACCACCAGCGCCGTCGCACACTGATAGAGGCGAACGAGATCAGGCTGCTTCAACTGGCCCATCCATGCAATTCGATCGGCAACGCCAAGCTCTGAAGCCAGCGATCTCAACTCTGACTCGAGTGGACCGTCTCCAACTACATCCAGCAATGCGTGTTGCCGCATCTTCGAGAGAGCACGAATGAGGTGCTCCAATCCCTTCTGCCTGTTCAACCGGCCCGCAAAGAGAAAGCGCTCATTTTCGCGAAACGAGCCCGGCACGAAGCGCTCCGTGGCAACCGGCATCGGCGCGACCGCAGGCCGCGGAACGGAAATGAGGCTCGCTACTTCTGACGACAACCAGTTCGAAACCGTCGTGACTTTCGCGGAGTGATTCACCACACGGCGGAAAAGCGGCCGGCTCATGCCGATCTTTTTTGCAAGCCTAACATCGGTGCCGTGCAGCGTAGTGACGAGCGGCTTGTGTGACAGAGACGAGAGCCACGTCCCCACCACGCCACTCGGGAACCACCAGTGCGAATGGATGAGATCCGGGTCGAAGCTTCGGCGCGCGCCGACGGCACGAACGAAATCGGATCCGAAGAACCCAACGAGGGCGAGCCGCGCACTCCACGATGTCGCGACGTCCTGAGCCATGGTGCCGGTGTAAGCAAGCTTCTCGTACTTCCGAGGCGCGTATCGAAAGCGCTCCACTGTAATGCCGTCGATGTCGTCTTCGGTAGGGATTCCGTCAGCCGCCGGCGCAACGACGTGCACGCGAACGTCCTCGTCGCGGAGTGCGATGGCCAGACGGAGGAGAAAAGATCCGGGTGCGTCACCGGAAAATCGCGGGAACGAATGGGTCAGAAAGAGAACTTTCACAGTTAGTGCTTGAGTAACGTGTTGGACCCATGAGCGAGCTCTTCGATGCGAGCCCGCAACTCGCGGGTTTCCGCGCGCTGAGCGGCAACAAGCTCGCCGACGAAGCCGGTTGAGAAAAAGACGCTTCCGAGGATGAGGCAGGTCTGGATGACGGTCCAGATCGCGCGAAGCCCCTCGCCTCTCACGAGCAGAAATACGAGAGCGACGATCCCGGCAACGACACCGATCGTGAACAGCGCGGCGCCCAGCATACCGAATAGGAGCAGCGGCTTCTTGGCAAACCGCAGCTCGAACCACACTGCAAGCATGTCGATGACGCCGACGGGAATCCTGCCGATCCCGAATTTCGACTTACCTGCGTGACGGGGATAAAGAGGAACGGGAACTTCAGTGACGGTAAAGCCCTGTGCAACCGCGACCACGATCATGTAGCGATGCCAGTCAGGTCGCGCGGGGATCGCCTCCATCACTTCACGACGATACGCCTTCACGGAATTCAGGTCGCGGACCGGAACCTTGAAGAGCGAACGGCTCAATCGATTGTAAATACCGGAAACGAACGCCCTCTCGTATTCGCCCTGCTTGTATCCAGTCACGATGTCGGTCGATCCATTGAGAATCGGTTCTACGAGGCGCGGAATGTCCTCGGGCTTGTACTGGAGGTCGGCTGGATAGAAAACCAGAACGTTGCCCCGGGAATTCAGGTAGCCAGTGCGAAGCGATTCGGCGATTCCCCTTCGCGCCCGGTGCCGCACTGCATGGAGAAAGGGGTATCTGTCAACCAGTGTTTCGAGCACTGCCCAGGTGTTGTCGGTCGACCCGTCGTCGATGACGATGAGCTCGTATGCATCAGGCCTTGTCGCGAAGGCTGCCGCAGCCTGCTCGACCAGAATTGGAAGGTTCTCTGCCTCGTCCTTCGCGGGAACGAGGACACTCACCAATAGCGACGGTGTGCCGCGTGTCTCCCCGGCTGGTGACAGGGACACAATGGTATCGGGGTCCACTATCTCCGGTCGGCTCGCGGTCATATCCGCTTGCGCATTCTCGCCGACAGTACTCCAAGCTGGTCGCGGTACTTCGCAACGGTGCGGCGCGCGATCTGAACTCCGCTCTCGCGCAGGATGTTGACGATCGCCTGATCGGTGAGCGGGTGCTTTGGGTCTTCATCCTGCACGAGCTTCTCGAGCTGCGCCTTGATGCCGCGCGCCGAGACGTCGTCACCGTCGGAAGTCGCTAGTCCAGAGGAGAAGAAAAACTTCAGCGGCAAAACGCCGCGCGGAGTCTGAACGAATTTCTCGTTAGTCACGCGACTCACCGTGGACTCATGCATGTTGATCACTTCGGCCACTTCACGCAACGTGAGCGGCTTGAGGAACTGCACACCTTTCTCGAAAAATTCGCGCTGGCGGTCGACAATGTAGTTCATCACCTTCAGCATCGTCTGCCTTCGCTGTTCTATGGCCTGAATCATCCAGTTGGCGGAATTAAGCTTGTTCGAGATGAACTCCTTATTCTCGCCGTCGAATTTCTTCTTGTCGCGGGCAATCTCTTGATACGCTTTGCTCAGCCGGAGACGCGGAAGGTTCGCGTCGTTCAGGAACACGGTGTAGTGCTCATCGATCTTGTCTACGATAAGATCGGGAATGATGTAGTTCTCGTCACCTGAGCGGAATCGCAGTCCAGGTTTCGGGTCGAGCTTTGCGATTTCATCGGCGGCTTTCTGAACATCGGCTGCGCTGATGCCGAACCGCTTGGATATCTCGCTCCAGCGATGCGCGATCAGCTCTTCGAAGCAATCGCGAACGAGCCGGTATGGAACCGATTGAGTCAGCCCGGCGTCCTTGAGCTGAAGGAGCAGACACTCGCGCAGGTCTCTCGCTCCGACACCTGGCGGGTCGAGCTCCTGGACAGTCTCCAGCATCTTCTCGCCTTCAGAGATCGAATAAATGGGAAGTGCGGCAAAGTCGCGATCCTCCGCTTCTGCCGCCTGCGAGATCATGTCATTCACCGAAGCGACTATCTCCTCGATCGGCGATGCGAGATATCCGTCGTCGTTGATGTTGCCGAGGAATTCGTCGGCGAGAAGCATCTGGCGCGGGTCGAGCTCGAGCAGACTGACCTGATCGCGGAGGTGGTCGCTCAGATCCCGCGATGCGACGGTAACCGGCTCGTAGTATTCTCTCTCTTCGTGCTCCTCGCGGCGGCCGCCTGCGGTGTCGAATCCGTCCAGCAGAATCTCTTCCCAATCGATCTCTTCGCCACGCTCCTTCTCTTCCGGCGATTCGGCAACTGCATCCGGCTCACTTTCCGTCTGCTCTTCCTCGTCCTCTTCTTCGGCCTCGACAAGATCGAGAAACGGGTTGTTCAGCAGCTCCTGCTTCAGGTGCTGCTGGAGGTCGAGCAAAGGCATGTAGAGAAGGTCCATCGCCTGATAGAGGCGAGGGTTAATCTTCAGTTCCTGCCGAAGCTGCGTGGACTGACTCATTCCTGGCTTCACGATCCTGCTCCTGCTGCCTTCACGTGTGAAAAGCGCTGGCGTAGCCGCGCCGTAAGCGTAGGACCGAGATAGATGTCGGCCACCGTGTCGTCGAAAACCAAATCACGGACAGTGCCAGAGACCTTGACCTGTCCGTCGAACATAATGTACGCCCTATCGACAATGTCGAGAGTCTGCTCAACGTTATGGTCGCTGATAAGGACGCCGATTCCCCGGTGGCGCAGGCCGGCGACGATTGTCTGGATGTCGTGGACTGCGATGGGGTCAACACCTGCGAAGGGCTCGTCCAGCATCATGAACTTGGGGTCAGTGACGAGGGCACGCGTGATCTCCAGCCGGCGCCGCTCGCCACCCGACAGAGAGTACGCCTTGTTCTTCCTCAGGCGCTTGATGCTGAGCTCATCCAGCAGTTTTTCGAGGCGCTTGTGGCGCTCGGCGCGCGACAACGGAAGCGTCTCGAGGACCGCCATGATATTGTCTTCCACCGACAGCTTCCTGAACACTGACGGCTCCTGGGACAAATAGCCGATTCCGAGCCGAGCCCGCTTGTACATCGGCATGTTGGTAATGTCCTGTCCGTCTAGCAGGATCCTCCCCTGCTGTGGCTCGATCAAGCCGACGATCATATAGAATGTCGTGGTTTTTCCGGCTCCGTTGGGGCCCAAAAGACCAACGATCTCGCCCTGCTGCAGACGAAGCCCAACGTCGTTCACGACCGCCCGGCGCCGGTAGCTCTTCATCAGATTCTGAGCCTCGAGAACGCTTCCGTCGGGAACTATGCGGGGGGCGGCCGTGAGTTCCGATAACGATTGCTCGCCGGTATGACGAAAAACTTCCGCGATTTCGCCCTTGTGTGGACCAATGTCGCGCCAGACGGATTCCGTCAGCTTAATGCGCGCTACGGTCAGATCGACGTCAGGGTCTAGCGGATTGACGATTCCGTCGCCGACCATTCGTGGAATGATCGAACCAGCCAGATACGCCTCGACTTCGTCGAGACCCAGTCTTCCGGCTTCACGCTCCGCATCCTTGCCTTCTGCCCTCAGAGTTCTGAGGAACTCGTCGCGATAGCGAATAACGACATTATGGAATGGTGCAGCCCCGGTCGCATCGGCTTCGCTGACGATGGCGCCGAGCGCGATGGACATCGAGCGCTCGTCTCCGGAAAGCTTACTTATGATTTCGCGGATTCGCGGAGAAAATGATTCGAAGCTCATGGAGTCTTGCGAGGCCCGTTGGCAGGCGGAGTCGGTGCGGTTCCGGATGTCTTCAACGGGGTAGCTGCCTTCAATCCGGGTGCTGGTGACGCAGGAACAGGTTCGAGATAAACGCCCGACGCCTTGTCGGTGACATCTACGTTACTGACCGCCTTGTTGACGAATAGCACAGTAATGACTCGGCCTCGAACGTAGTTCACGTTAGGCAGTGCCCTGGTTTTCGGGTTACCCGCGAGCTGGTAGTAAGAGCTGGCGTTGCCGGTCGCGACAATGCGCTTGGCCTGGGGGCGACTCGTCGTGTCGCCAGTCGCAGCGGTATCGAATTCCGCGATGACGATGTCGCCTCTCATCCAGTCACGCTCTCTCGAGATGATGTGGGCGGTGTCGGGAGCGCTGTTCGCGTACGCCTTGCCCACTGCCCTGACTTCTCTCAATCGCTGCGCCGGCATCCGCGCGTCGATCGAGTCAGCGGTTACCTCGCGATCCGGCGACAAAGCCATCGCGCGCGATTTGCTTCCCCACGCCATTACTTGCTGAAGCTGGCTCTCCTTGACTCGAAGATCGACCGAATCAGCTATGAGCTCGAGGTCCTGGCTGAGGACGTGGCCGTTTGGCGTGGCAACCACGCGCTCGAGCTGCCGCGTTTTCGAGAACAGGTCAATGACGCCGCCGGTAAGCGTAAAGGGTCTTCCCTTTCGACTCGCGATAGAAGGCCTCCGCATGAGACGAGCAAAATCGCGGGTTCCATCAAGAAAAACCGAATCACCTGTTGCGATGAGATCGGGTCTCGCGATCTGCACGTTGCCCGACGCATACACCAGATTCTCGCCTTCGGCGACGATGGTATTGGCATCGACTTCAGCGGGCTCAGGCTTGTCGTTGGTTGCGCTCTTCTGGACGATTGACATGTGCGGGCGCTGGCTTGCGACCGTCCTTGGCTGCGGCCGTGCGGTGGTCGCGCGGTAGTAATCAATGAGAGGACCCTTTATCGTAGTCCCACTTTGAGTTCGCACGTTGACGTTGCCTTCTGCACGGAGCCGATCCTCGAGCTGGAAGTACGTCATCCGGTCTGAATCGACCTTGGCGCGGTTCTCGGTGTAGTGCACCCTGCCGATCATATACAGCACGCTCTGATCGCCATAATACTCGGCACTGTCGGCAACGAGGGTGTTGTCCTGACCCTGGCAGTGATACGTGACGCCACCGCCCTGGAAAAAGTTATAACGCTCGCTCGGCAGCTTTACTGCGTTCGTTCTGGTATTCCCGGTGCTCGACTCGTACTGAAGAATGCATTGCTTCGCCGGCGTTTGGCCGGTCGCGACCGACGAGGCGAACGCAGTCGCCATACCGACAACGAGAGGTCGAATCATGCTGATGCGAGAGTCGGTCATTGACCGGGAAGCGTAACCACGCCGGTTGACCCGCTCTTGGTTTTCAGGATTCTGACATTCTGCATGTTCGGATCGGAACGAAAGCCCACCCCCGCGAGACGCCGCCCCGGTTCGGTCAACACGAATGCGCTGTCGCTCGATATCTCATTCATCGCCTGGTCGAATTTGAGCTCGGGGGTCGTGAGCCGACGCCCTTCCTCGGTGATTACGACGACGTTGCCACGCGCCACCATGCTGCCTGTGCGGCTTCTGTAGGTTCCGCGTTTCGAGGTCAGGTAGGCGTCGCGAGCACCGGTAGTCGTGTAGAAAGTCGCATCGACTTTGCGGAGCTCCACGCGCGTGTTGTCTTCGAAAAAGTATGCGGTGTCAGACAACAGCTCCGCGCGTGAGAGGCCTTTGTCCGTAAGGTTAAAATGTGCTCCATACATGATTTGATCTGCCGAATCTGCGAGCGATGCCCCACTCACGATCGGCGGCGCAGTCCTATTGTCGCACGCTGACGCGAGTGCGATCGCAGCAGCTCCGAAAGCCAAGGCGATGGTGCGCCTCATACCACGCCCGCGCGCATCAGGTCGTGCAGGTGAATGACACCGACAAGCATGTGTGATTCGTCGATGACCGGCATGGAAATAATTCCGTGCTGCTCCATTCTGTACACTACTGCGCTTCCCAGCTCTTCGTCATGCGCAAGCTTCGGCGCTTGAGTCATGACCGTTCGTACGGGTACCGGCATTACGTTGTCTTCTCGTTCCATGAGTCTGGTCAGATCGCCCGACGTGACCACGCCCGCGACTGTGCCATCGTCGTGCTTTACCACAGCAATCCCGCGCCGTTCTGCAAGCTGAACTACCGCCTCGCGCATCGTTGCACTCAGTGTCAATACGGGCAAAAGATTTCCGGTGACCATCACGTCCTTCACCTGAGTCAGCAGCTTGCGTCCGAGCGAGCCCCCTGGATGGAGTCGGGCGAAGTCCCCCGCCTGAAACCCTTTCACTTCCAGAAGCGCAACAGCGAGCGCATCGCCAATGGCCAGAGCAACGGTCGTGCTTGTAGTCGGCGCGAGGTCGTGGACACACGCTTCTTCGCTCACCCACGCGTCGAGTGCGACGTCTGTGTGTCGCGCCAGCGTCGAAGTCATGTCTCCGGTGATCGAGATTGTGCAGACGCCGAGGCGCTTGAGATGATCCAGAAGCGAAACGAGCTCGTCTGATTCGCCGCTCTTCGAAATCAGGATTGTAACATCGGATTTCCCGACAATTCCGAGATCTCCGTGAAGACTTTCGGCGGGATGGAGGAAAGTCGCGGGCGTCCCCGTCGAGGTCAGGGTCGCCGCAATCTTGCGGCCGATGTGTCCCGACTTTCCGACTCCAGAAACGATCGCTCTGCCGGTACAGTGCGCGAGCAGGTCGACGGCCCGCGCAAAATTATCGTCGATGCGCCTCTCACTTTCCTCGAGGGCCTGGCGCTCCATTCGAACGACACGTCGCCCACGCTCGATGATTTCCGCGTGATTCATCGGTGGACATTCTCCCATAGCGACACCAATCGCCTGACAAGCGCTTCGAGGTCCCCGAGCGGGAGCATGTTCGGGCCGTCGCTCGGTGCATTGTCCGGATCGGGATGCGTCTCGAGAAAAACGCCGTTGGCACCTGCGGCGATCGCAGACATCGCGAGCACGGGAATGAACTCACGCGCTCCCCCGCTGGAGCCACCTTCGCCCAGCCCAGGCCGCTGAACACTGTGCGTGGCATCAAAGATCACCGGAGCGCCGGTCGCATCGCGCATTCGCGTGAAGCTACGCATGTCTACGACGAGATCACCGTAACCAAAGAATGTTCCCCGCTCGGTGACGGCGACCTCGCTACCTGCTGGCCCGGCAGCGCGAACCTTTTCGACTGCTCCCCGCATTCCTTCCGGTTGAAGCCACTGTCCCTTCTTGACGTTCGTCGGCTTTCCTGTCGCACCGGCCGCTTCGAGAAGATCTGTCTGGCGACAAAGGAATGCTGGTATCTGAAGAGCATCCACGACTGCCGCGGCTTCGGCGCATTGATCCGGGAGATGAACATCGGTGATGATCGAAATACCCGTCGCATCCTTCACACGGCGAAGCGACTGTAGTCCACTGTCCATTCCCGGCCCGCGAGCTGCGCCGCGATTCGAGCGGTTGGCCTTGTCGAAACTTGCCTTGTAGATGATCCCGCCCGGAACGGTTGGAGAAAGGCGCTGAAGCTCCTTCGCGATCGCCAGGTTGAGAGCGTCATTTTCGACCACACACGGACCAGCGATGAGAAAAAGCCGGTCAGTTGGAAAAAATGAAGACACCTATTCCGCTGTCTCGAGGACTGCGCGCATTCGCCCGACTCGGCCGCTCTTTGCCTTGACTGCTGCGCCAATGAACCCCGCGAACAACGGATGCGGGCGCGTCGGGCGAGACTGAAGCTCCGGATGGAACTGGCAGCCAACAAACCATGGATGGGTCTGGAGCTCCACGATCTCTACTAGCGATCCGTCAGGTGACAACCCGCTCAGCGTGAGACCGTGTTCTACGAAAGAGTCGCGATAGGCGTTGGACACTTCGTACCGATGACGGTGACGCTCGCTCACCTGGGGAGCTCCATAGATCTCGGCCGCCCGCGTTCCCGCGCCCAGCTTGCATGGGTATGCGCCGAGGCGCATGGTCCCCCCCATGTCAGTGATGTGTTGCTGTGACTCCATCAATGAGATGACGGGGTTGCCGCACTCTGGCGCGAACTCGCTGGAGTGACTGTCATCGAGGCCGATGACGTTACGAGCGAACTCGATGATTGCGGTCTGCATGCCGAGACAGATGCCGAAGAATGGAACGCCAGCCTCGCGCGCATAGCGGATTGCCTCGAGCATTCCCTCGACCCCTCTAACTCCAAATCCGCCTGGAATGAGAACGCCGTGGAAATCCGCGAGCAACTCCCGTGTCTTCTCACGACCAGTGAACATGTCGCTTGCCAGCCAGGAAATTTCGACTCCGACATCGTTCCCGATACCACCGTGAATCAGGGCTTCCTGCACGCTCTTGTACGAGTCGATCAACTCGGTGTACTTGCCGATGACGGCGATCTTCACCCGGTCCGACGGGTTCACGACACGTCTGACCATGTTCCTCCAGGCAGAAAGATCAGGTGCCTTTCGGCCGAGTAGCTGGAGACGGTGCATAACGCGCTCGTCCAGCCCCTGCTCGTGGAACGACAACGGAATTTCGTAAATCGTGGGCACATCCCTGCTCTCGACAACCGCGCCAAACTCGACGTTGCAGAAGAGTGCGATCTTGCGCTTCACATCCTCCGAGAGAGCGCGGTCGGTACGGCAGATCAGGATGTCGGGCTGAATTCCGATTTCCATCAGCTCGCGAACTGAGTGCTGCGTTGGCTTTGTTTTTACTTCGCCGGCCGCCGCGATGTATGGCACGAGCGTGAGGTGGATGAAGATTGCGTTCTCCCGTCCGATCTCGTGCCTGAACTGCCTGATCGCTTCGAGGAATGGCAGTGATTCTATGTCGCCCACCGTGCCACCGATCTCGACGATCACCACGTCGCTCTCCGGAGCGAGGCGCTTCATGGCCGCCTTGATCTCGTCCGTTATATGCGGAATGACCTGCACCGTGGAGCCGAGGTACTCACCGCGTCTCTCTTTCGTGATCACGTTGAGATAAATGCGACCGGTCGTGACGTTGTTGGCCTGCGAAAGCGGCCGGTCGATGAACCGTTCATAGTGACCGAGATCGAGATCGGTCTCAGAACCATCATCGGTGACGAACACTTCACCATGCTGGAAAGGTGACATCGTTCCCGGATCGACATTCAGGTAGGGATCGAACTTCATAATCGTCACGCGCATTCCGCGCTCGACGAGAAGCCGGCCAATGGACGCAGCGGCAATTCCCTTCCCTAGCGACGAAACGACACCGCCCGTCACGAAGATGTACCGCGTTTGTTGTTTTGACTGAGGCTGCATTGGTTACCGTCCGGCTGTAAATTCGTGCCACCGCGCGTTCGCGCGGCTCAAGTCGTCTTCAGTGTCGATGCCACTCGCTGGCGTTTCGTTTGCGATCGCCACTCCAATAGGAATGCCGTCTGCGAGAGGTCTCAGCTGCTCGAGCCGCTCAGTGTTTTCGAGCGGATGAGGCGGGAGTGAGACCCATCGCTCCAGCGCACTTCGGGAATACGAGTACACACCAATGTGCTGCAGCATTCCGATTTCAGCTGACCCAGCTGCCTCCTGGTCCCTGACGAATGGAATTCCGGCCCGAGAGAAGTAGAGCGCGCGCCCGTTGTTCCCGACCACGACTTTTACAATATTGGGATTCGATGCGATTTCCCACGGAGCGGGCGACGCCGACGTTCCGATAGGAAAGCGGCCCGACGAAACTATTTGAGCCGCGCCAGCAACTGCGGCTTCTCCGATGAACGGTTCGTCTCCCTGAACATTGACGATGGTTGTAAAGTCTGCGAATCGCGACATCGCGGCCACCTCGGCTACCCGCTCCGTACCTGAGACGTGCCGGTCGCTCGTCATTACGCATTCGGCCCCGGCATCTCTCACGATTTTCGCGACCGATTCATCATCGGTCGCGACAACGCAAACATGAGCGAGCTTCATTGCCGATACACGTTCCCACACTCGGACAATGAGAGGAACACCGGCGAGAAGTCGAAGAGGTTTTTGGGGGAGTCTGACTGCGGCGAGGCGCGCCGGAATAACCACGAGCGTCCTCATCCACCACCTGAATTCGCGCGGCTGGATGCAAGAGTCACGCCATGAATATACGTCGTTGCATCACTGCGCGCGAGGCGTAATCAGCTACATCGTCTAATTACAGAGACAGAGACAGTCCAATCGAAAAGGCAGATTTATGCGTGTAGGGTGTCTTCCTGTAATTGGGATCGACGTGGTATTCGGCCCTGATGAACTTCATCCCAAGTCCGACGCCGATATTCTGAATGAAATCGGGAAGTGAACCCACACCTGCCGATCCCGCAGCGTACCTGAGGCTTACGATCGGCGACCCGACAAACGGAAGGAGTGGCTTTGTCAGCGGAACGGTGTATTCACCTTCCACGTATGCGAGGCGATCACCACCGATTGCCAGGAGGTCCACAGTCGCCAGGGTGCCAGCTCCGCCGAGATAGCTGTAGCGTTGAGCCGGCGCGTCATCGCCGGGCGTAACGAGGGCATGGGTGCTGAACGTGAAATACTGAGTTCCGAAAGTGAGAAATTTTGCTTTTCCGTCGAGAGTCATCTGCGTGAAATCGCCGGATGAATTCGTTGCTGTGCTCGGAGCGTCAAAGGCGTGCTCTATGCCGGCGTCAATGGCAACCGTCATCTGGTTGAGGTCGTAGTCATAGTTCAGGCCAGCCGTGCCCGAGGTGGTGTGCCCACGCGCAATAGATGGATTGATGCGACGCATCTTGCGGCTACCGGTGCGTCCGGAAATGCTCCACGGTGCCGACGTATGAGGGACGGGTGTTCCGGTTGACCACGCGTTCTCGTGAAGAAACCCGATTCTTGGCGTGAAAGTAGTCCCGTTCCCCACTGCCTCATGCGTCAATTCGGCTGTAAGACGATCGGCTCGGAAATAGTTCCGGGCGTCGCTTCCTACGCCAAGCGTTGCAAGAGAATTGACGATTGTGTTGCGGATCCACGCATCGTTCGTGAATGTCGCCCGGCCGCCGTCGACCTTGAGCGCATCGCGAGCGCCTAATTTCACCGTTGCCTTGCCGTAAGGGTCGAATTTGCCGAGGTGCGATCGGTAGGTCACAGTCGGATCGAGCTCGAACCGCCCGCCGGCGAGGGTAATCATCGGCCCAAACGGCAGCGCGAGACCGTCCACGCGGTCGTAGAGCGGAATGCGAAGGCCAACTCCGAGTGGCAGCGAAATCGGCCCGTCGTCGTAATTCACGTAACCGGTGTCAACGGGTTCCTGCGCGGCTGGTGTGGTCTGGGCGAAAGCCGAGGGCCACGCAAAAACACTAATTGCGGCGGCGATGGCGAAGGCACGACTGGATACGTTCATGCGGCTAGTCGTAGAAAATTTCGAAGGATGTCTTTCCCGCATTCCGTCATGATCGATTCTGGATGAAATTGCACACCCCATACTCGATTACGCCGGTGGCGCATCGCGTGGATCTCAGTTGCGTCATCGCCCCATGCCAGCACCTGCAGGACTTCAGGCAAAGAAGCCTGCTCGACCGTCAGCGAATGGTAACGCATTACCTCGAGCGGCGAGTTGATTCCATCGAACAGATCGGATCCCGAATGGGTGATTTTCGACGTTTTTCCATGCATCAGCTTTGCCGCTCTCACCACTCGACCGCCGTAGGCCTGAGCGATGGCCTGATGTCCGAGACAGACCCCGAGAATTGGCAGTGTCTCGCCGCATTCCCTGATGGCTTCGACGCTCACTCCGGCGTCGTCGGGAGTGCCGGGACCAGGTGAGATCACGAGCGCAGACGGCTGCATGGCCCTGATACCTTCGACGTCGATCTCATCGTTTCTCCTGACCTCCAAATCCATCCCCAGCTCGCCGAGATACTGAACCAGGTTAAAGGTGAACGAGTCGTAGTTGTCGATGACGAGAATCATGCTCGCGGATGATATTGGCGATGCACCGATCGAAGATACTCGCGGTCAACGTGAGTGTAGATCTGCGTCGTTGAAATATCCGCATGACCCAGCATTTCCTGCACTGCCCGCAGGTCGGCGCCGCCTTCGAGCAGGTGCGTTGCAAACGAATGACGCAGTGTGTGCGGCGAGACAGGCTTCGTGATCCCCGCCATCTCGACGTATTTGCGAAGGATTTTCCACGCGCCCATTCGCGACAGGGGCTCGCCCCGCGCGTTAAGAAACAGAATGCCTTTTCCCTGCCCCTTTTCGAGCTTCGGGCGCAGCTCGCGCAGGTAGATAGCTACCGCCGCAATAGCTCCGCGTCCTATCGGCACCAGGCGTTCTTTCGAGCCCTTTCCGAATACGCGGACGAGGTGGTCGCTCATCAGGACGTCCTTGTTCGACAGTGAAATCCATTCCGAGACGCGAAGTCCTGCGCCGTAGGCAAGCTCGAGCATCGCCCGATCGCGGAACGCGAGCGGCTCGTCCAGCGACGGCGCGGCGATGAGCCTGGCGGCTTCGTCCACCGTCAGAACCTCGGGGAGGGTTCTCCAGCGTTTCGGCGCTTCGAGTCGCTCGCTGGGATCGCGAACGAGCTCGCCTTCGCCAAGCATGAATTTGAAATAGCTGCGGACAGCCGAAATGTTTCGGCGAATCGAGGACGGCGACAACCCGAGGTCTTTCAAATGATAGACATACTCGCGAAGAATCTTTGCGGTGGCGGCTGCCGGAGTCAGAGCCCCTTTGATCCGGCAGAATGTCGCGAATCTGGAAAGGTCGCGCATATACGCCTCGCTCGTACGAGGAGACGATCCCTTCTCTACTTCGAGATGATCGCTGTATCGTTCGAGTCGAAATGCGCGTGCAATGTCGTCGGTGGGTTGCTCAGCCATCTTCGCTGGCCGATGGAGTCTTTCCTCCGGCCGCTTTGCGTCGTCGATGACGCGCATAGAACAATGCGGCAACGATGAGGACGACAACGAAACCGGTCGCAGCGGCGATCTTGCTCGAGTGGACGATTGTCGCGTAAAGGATGTCCCAGTCTTCGCCCGCCTGATACGCGAGAAATGTGATGAACGCGAACCACACTCCTGAAGCCAATGCGATCGCGGCGGCAACAGCCAGCGGCGGAAGCCTCAATGCGCCGGCGAACGGAGGAACAAGTGCTCTTACACCAGGCAGGAACCGGCTCACGAACAGCGCAGGTATTCCGTAACGGCCGTACAGATCTCGCAGGCGCACTTCCGCACCCTTGCCGCCCCATTTTTCGAGCCGGGCTGTAAACGCTGTCGCTCCGTAACGCCTGCCGACGAAATACATGAAGGCTGCACCGAGCATGTTGCCAACCCATACGACCATGAATGTCGTGTAAGGAGATGCCTTTCCTCTTGCCGCGAGAAAGCTTCCGAATGCGACCACAGCGTCTGCTGGAAACGGCGGAAAAATGTTTTCAATCGCAGCAATGACTCCCATCGCGACGTACAGCGTTCCAAGCGGGAGCTCGCCGAGCCAGGCGAGAATGGCATCAACGCTCACGCGTCGTCGACTTCAGTAGATACTGTGGCGACGGCGATGCATGCTATGCCCTCGCCCCGACCGACCCATCCCATGCCTTCGTTTGTCTTTCCCTTCACCGACACCCGGTCACACGCGATTCGGAGCGCTCCAGCAAGCACATTGCACATCTCGCTCCGGTGGGGGCCGATGTGAGGGTGCTCCGCGATAACGGTGACGTCAACGTTGACGACAGTGGTCCCGCTCTCGTTCAGGCGACCGACGGCCCGTCGAAGCATGTCGATGGAGTCGCGGCCACTATTCTCCGGAGCAGTATCGGGAAACATCTCGCCGATATCGCCGGCCGCACATGCACCAAGGATTGCGTCGGTCACGGCGTGGGCGACGGCATCGGCATCCGAATGACCGTGAAGGTGGAATTCGGACTCGATCTTCACGCCACCGAGGATGAGTGGACCCACAGGCGCGAACCGGTGAGAATCGTATCCGATTCCGGTGCGGTGTAGCTGTGTTCTCGAGGCCTGTCGCTCGCCGGAGTCATTCTTCTCCGGCATCAGCTAGTCCGTATACCGCTTGATGGCGAGCGTCGTGTTGTGCCCGCCGAAGCCGAAGCTGTTGCTGATTACGACGTTCACTTCCCGTTCGACCGGCTTGTTGGGCGTGTAGTCGAGATCGCACTCAGGGTCTGGCGTGCTGTAATTGATCGTGGGCGGAACGATTCCGTTGTTGATTGCAAGCGTCCCGATGACGGCTTCGACAGCGCCAGCAGCTCCGAGCATGTGTCCGGTTGCAGACTTGGTGGAACTGACACTCACTTTCGATGCGTGCTCCCCGAAGACAGCCTTGATTGCGGCCGTTTCGTTGAGATCGTTTGCGGGCGTGGAAGTACCGTGGGCATTGATATACTGAACGTCAGCGGGTGAAAGACCGGCGTCCTTCAAGGCACGCTTCATCGCCCTCTGAGCGCCTTCACCGTTGGGAGCTGGCGCGGTGAGGTGATATGCATCGCCCGTAGCGCCATAGCCGACAAGCTCCGAGTAAATCCGGGCTCCGCGCTTTCGCGCGTGCTCGAGCTCCTCGAGAATGAGAATTGCGGCCCCCTCGCCCATGACGAATCCGTCGCGAGTCAAATCGAACGGGCGCGAAGCAGTCTCGGGGCTGTCGTTCCGCTCCGAAAGCGCCTTCATGTTGGCGAAGCCACCCATTGCCATCGGGGTGACCGTCGCCTCAGCGCCACCGGTGATCATTACGTCGGCATCGCCGTACTGAATGGTGCGGTACGCGTCACCGATCGCATGAGCGCTGGTGGCGCAAGCTGATACAGTGGCGTAGTTAGGCCCCTTCGCCTGAAATTGCATCGAGACAATTCCAGCAGCGATGTCGGATATGAACATCGGGATGAAGAAGGGGCTGATCTTGCTCGGACCGCGCTGACGATAGACGTCGTGCTGCTCTTCGAAGATCTTCAACCCGCCGATTCCACTGCCGATGATGACTCCGGTGTTGAACGGGTCGTAGCCAGTACAAGCGCCGAAACCCGCATCGATCATTGCCTGCTTCGCTGCGGCGACGGCGTATTGAGTGAACTGGTCAGCGCGTTTGGCTTCCTTGCGATCCATGAAATTCAATGGATCGAAATTTTTCACTTCGCACGCGAAGTGGACGTCAAACGTGCTCGCATCAAAATGCGTTATTGGCGCCGCTCCCGCCTTTCCGGCGAGCAGCGATTGCCACATCGTCCCCACGTCGTTTCCGACGGGCGTGACCGCACCCATCCCGGTGACGACGACCCTTCGCTTCATTACGCGGGAATTTTGCTGTTCAGGTACCCGAGCGCGTCACCGACAGTGCGGAGCTTTTCGGCGTCTTCATCGGGAATGTCAATGTTGAATTCCTTCTCAAACTCCATGACCAGCTCGACGATGTCGAGGCTGTCGGCGCCGAGGTCTTCGATGAAGCTCGCTTCGTTGGAGAGCTTTTCTCTTTCGACTCCGAGCTCTTTCTCGATGATGTCCTTAACCTTCTCCGAATTATCGGCCATGATGCGGCTCCGTGGTGTATGTGGTGAAGCGATGAAATATAGTTAACCGGTGTGGTGCCAGAAAGTTACGTAACTCTTGGTGAGACACGGTTTACATCACCATTCCACCGTCTACGACGATGACCTGCCCGGTGATATAGGACGCGTAGTCGGAAGCGAGAAAAACTACCGCTGCCGCTATGTCTTCTGTCTTTCCGAGCCGCTCGAGCGGGATCAACCCGGTAAGGGCCGCACGCGCCTCAGGCGTCATGGCGGCCGTCATCTCCGTCTCGATGAAACCCGGCGCAATTGCGTTGACCAGGATGTTTCGCGACCCAAGCTCCTTGGCTACCGACTTGGTCAGTGCGATGAGACCTGCCTTGCTTGCAGCGTAATTGGCTTGTCCCTTATTGCCATTGAGCCCGACGACGCTGGCCATGTTGATGATCCGGCCGGCGCGTTTCTTCATCATGCCGCGCGACACTGCGCGAATCGCGGCAAATGCGCCACGCAGATTTGCGTTCATGACGTCGTCCCAGTCCTGGTCCTTCAGCCGCATGACGAGGTTGTCGCGCGTGAGCCCGGCGTTGTTGACGAGAATGTCGATGCCGCCGAATGCCTTTTCGACGTCGCCGATGAGCGTTGCAACCGCGCCAGTGTCAGAGACATCGCAGGCGAAGCCCATTGCATCGTGGCCAATCGCTGCCGCGGCTTCTTGCGCCTTCGCCAGGTCACGCCCCACCACGGCGACGCGCGCGCCGCTTTCGGCAAGCGCTATGGCGACTGACTTGCCGATGCCGCGAGTACTGCCGGTTACCAGAGCCGTCTTACCGCTCAAGTCGATGTTCATGTCACGATGCGGGTGAGGAGTTTTTCGATCTCCGCCGGAGTTCCACACGCGACTCCGGCAGCAGACGGAACTATGCGAGTCAGAAGCCCGGTCAACACGCTGCCGGGACCCATCTCCACGAACAATGCATCAGGATATGTCGCAGCCAACGCTGTGACCTCACCAGCCCAGCGAACCGGCGACGTGAGCTGCTTTACGAGGAGGTCGCGCGCATCAGCGGCTGACGCAGAAGGAAACTCGGTCACATTCGAGAACACCGGAAACGCGGGCTCACTGAACTCGGTCGCGTCGACCGCCTCGCGAAACCCCGCCTCCGCGGGCGCCATCAGCGGAGAATGAAAGGCCCCGCTCACCGGTAACCGAACTGCGCGCTTGGCGCCGTTGGCCCTGGCCAGTTCCATTACTTTCTCAACACCCGACACTTCGCCTGAAACGACGATTTGTTCGGGCGTGTTGTAGTTTGCCGGAACGACCTGTCCCGCGCTGCGTGTAGCGAGCTCGCAAAGCGATTCGATGGAATCGTCGAGTTTGCCGAGGATCGCGGCCATCGCGCCCGGCCTCGTGACGCCGATTTCATACATTAGCTGACCGCGGCGGCGAACAAGCTTCGCTGCATTGGCGAGAGTCGTGGAGCCGGCAGCGTGATACGCCGTGTGCTCACCAAGCGAATGTCCGGCGGCCGCGCACACTCTGGGAACAACTGCCTCGCGGACCACCGCCCAGACTGCGGCACTATGCGTCAGGAGAGCCGGCTGGGCGTTGAGAGTTGCCGTGAGATCGTCGGACGGGCCGTCAAAGCAAAGCGAGCTCAGGGAAAACCCAAGCGCGTCATCAACTTCTTCAAAAACACGCCGTGCGGCCGGGAATGCTTCAACAAGATCCTTCCCCATGCCCGGCTTCTGAGATCCCTGACCCGGGAAAAGCAGTACGACGTTCATGATTTCGTCAGAAGCGGGCGATCATCGACGCCCACGTAAACCCCGCGCCGAACGCAACCATGAGAACGGTAGAACCATCGTGGATGATTCCCTTTTCGATGGCCTCATCCAGCGCGATCGGAATGGACGCAGAGGATGTATTTCCAAAACGGTCAACGTTCACGTACACCTTGTCCATCGAGATGCCCGAGTGCTTCGCGGTGGCCTCGATGATTCTCACGTTGGCCTGATGAGGAATCAGGACATCGATGTCATTGCTGGTCAGTCGCGCGCCGTCCAAGGCGCGATCGGCGGCTTCTGACATCGATCGTACCGCGTGCTTGAACACTTCGCGGCCGGCCATTTTTACAAGGTGAGTGCGCTCGTCGAGCACCTGAGCGGACATCGGTATCGCCGCACCACCGGCCGGCCGATATAGCAGATCGGCAAGTTGGCCGTCGCTCCGCATGAACGTGGAAAGAATTCCCGTCCCCGTTCTCGAGCGCTGAAGAATCACCGCGCCGGCCCCGTCTCCGAAAAGCACGCAGGTCGCGCGGTCGGTCCAGTCAACGATCGAGCTCATCTTTTCGGAGCCGGCGACCAGAATCGTTTCGGCAACACCGGACGCTATCATACCTTCAGCTACCGTCATCCCGTAGAGCCAGCCTGAGCAAGCGGCTCCGATATCGAACGCAGCGGCGCGACTGGCCCCAAGCTCGGCCTGGAGGTCAACTGCAGTAGATGGGAGCAGCCGGTCAGCAGTTGCGGTGCTCAAGACGATAGCGTCGAGCTGGCCCGCTTGAACTCCGGCCTTGAGCATTGCCGCGCGCGCAGCCGTCGCGGCCATCGAGCAAGTCGTCTCGCCTGCCTGGCCGATGTGTCTCTCGACAATTCCCGACCGCTCCACGATCCATTCGTGGGAAGTTTCGATTCCGATCGCAGCAAAGTCGTGATTTGTCATCACGTGCTCCGGAATTCCGCGGCCGGTGCCGACGATTGAAGCGATCGGTCGCTTCACCACACTGCCCGTGTCGGCTCGGGCTCGGATGCAGCCTGCGCGAGCTTCTCGCCGATTCGGTCGCTCATTTTCGTTTCGAATGCGCGCACCGCGGCGCCGATGGCGTTCTTAATGGCGCGCGACGTGGAGTTGCCGTGACAGATCATGCTGATGCCCCGAACTCCCAGCAGCGGCGCTCCGCCGTATACTGACGAATCGAGCGCGCTCAGAGCTTTATTAACGCGGAGCATGTCAATCTCCGGATCTCTGTGCAGCATGTCGACGATCATCGGGATGACGCCTTCGTAAAATTTCAGAACGATGTTCCCGGTGAAGCCATCGCAGACGATCACGTCGAGCGGACCGCTGTGACTCGCACCAGCGGGCAAGTCCCGGCCTTCGACGTTTCCCTGGAAATTGAAGCCCGCAGCCTGAAAAAGTCCGT
The DNA here is from genome assembly GCA_039921425.1 of Gemmatimonadaceae bacterium. Classification (GTDB taxonomy): domain Bacteria; phylum Gemmatimonadota; class Gemmatimonadetes; order Gemmatimonadales; family Gemmatimonadaceae; genus UBA4720. Next base: position 23,672 of record JBDSBT010000099.1, read on the forward strand.
ATGCTTCTTTCGAAACGGCGTTCCCCTTGGAAGGTTCCTCTCCGATGCTCAGCAGTGCGACTACCGGATTCTCGCGCTGCAGCACGGTTTCCGCGTAAACTGAGCCGAGCCATGCGAACTGCACCAACTCGGTGGGTGAGCAGTCGACGTTCGCGCCTGAATCCAGGAAAACAATTGGCTCGCGAGAAGTCGGCAGAATCGTACAAACCGGCGGACGCTTCAAGTTGGCGTGAAGTCCCAGCATGACGGCGGAAACCGCCATTTGCGCGCCGGTATTTCCCGCGGACACGAATGCGTCGGATTCGCCGTCAACCTGCATCGTAATGCCGACGGCCATTGGGTTGTTCGGCTTTTTGCGAAGCGCGGCAGTGGGGCGCTCGGCCATACCGATATTGTCAGCTGCCTCGACAATCGAAACGCGCGGGCGGACATGGGCACAATGCGCAAGCTCGCCGCGCAAAAGGTCGGCGAGCTTGTCTTCGATTACTGCGGTTTGCCCGACAAGCTGGACGGAATGTTTATCGTCGAGCTGATCGAGTGCGAGTAGCGCGCCTGCGATAGTTGCCTGGGGTGCAAAGTCGCCCCCCATGGCGTCCAACGCGATGCGCGCCAATGCTACGCTTCCCTGGCGGCGACTCGCTGTTCACCGTCGTAGTACCCGCACTCGTCGCAGACGTGATGCGGACGCTTCATGCTCTGGCAACGGGGGCATTTCTGAATTGCAATAGCGGGCGCGGTCTTGTGCGTGTTCCGGGCGCGTTTCTTTCTTTTCGACGTACGGCGCTTTGGTACGGCCATTGTTGATTTCTAAGTTGAGTGTAGAGCTTGTTCAGGGCAGCTGACTGCGAACGGCCCGCAGCGCATCCCAACGACTATCTGTCACGGCGGGTGCGCAGTCACACGCCCCCTGGTTCAAGTCGGTGCCACAGGTTGCGCACAGACCTTTACAATCTTCACTGCACAGCACGAACTTCGGCACTGAAAGCAGCCAAAGCTCGCGTACCGCCGGACGCAGGTCCAGTGAATGCGCATTTGAGTCGAACGGGTAGACGTCGGGATCATCCGAACTGTCTTCCCCTTCTGACGAGAATATGAAATGCGCATCTTCGTCTACCGATGCACCCACTTCGGTGAGACAGCGGCTGCATGCGATTGTTGTTTCGCCGCTCAGGTGCCCGCTGAAGTAAAAGCGGGACGCTCCGGCTGATGAGAGCCGGCCCTGCACTTTGATCGAGCTGGAAGGCCGCAAATCTCCGTCTTCCCACACACCATCATCGGTGCCAATGGAGCCGTCGACCTGCGCTGCCTCAGACTCCAGTGAACGGATGTCAAACGAAAGCATAAGCCCTTAAAACTAGCAACCTCAGGGGCCTGCGAAAAGACCTTTACCTCTGCCGTTTCTTCCCTTAGCGAGCGGCGATGAGCTCCGCCTCGGAGAAGAAGAACCTCGATTCGCGAGCCGCATTGTCATCGGAGTCCGAAGCATGAATCGCATTCCTCTCCTTCGACTCGGCGAAAAGCTTACGAACCGTGCCCTCTCCCGCTTCTGCCGGGTCGGTCGCGCCGATCGCGTCGCGAAGGCCGACCACCGCGTTGTCATTCTCGAGGACCATCGGCATGCACGGCCCGGACGTCATGAATTTCACCAGCGATCCGAAGAACGGACGCTCCTTGTGGACCTCATAAAAAGCCCCGGCCTGAGCTTCCGTCAGATGAACGACGCGGGCCGCGACGACCTTGAAGCCGCCCTGCTCGAGGTGCGCGATGACCTTCCCGGCCTTGCCCGAACCGAACGCGTCGGGCTTTACGATCGTAAGTGTTGTGCTGCCAGCCATATATAAGTCCTGTAATGATTTAGTTAAGCGTTCCTGAGAAGTTGCACGACATCGAGGGGGCGCTTCGCAACGCCAATTCCGTTCGCCTCGAAAGCCTCCATTTTTTCGGCCGCCGTGCCCTCGGATCCGGAAATAATGGCACCTGCATGGCCCATCCGGCGGCCTGGCGGAGCGGTCTGTCCGGCGATGAACCCTACTACCGGCTTCGTCATTTTTTCCTTGACGAACTTTGCGGCATCCTGCTCGTCGGTGCCGCCGATTTCACCGATCATGACGACCGATTCCGTGTCAGGATCGGCCTCGAAAGCCTCGAGGCAATCAATGAAATTGGTGCCGTTGATAGGGTCTCCACCAATGCCAACGCACGTCGTCTGGCCCATGCCAGCGCGTGTCATCTGGAAGACGACCTCGTAGGTCAGCGTACCCGAACGGCTAACGAGACCGATGCTGCCCTGCGTGCAAATGCGTCCCGGGATAATTCCGACCTTCGACTTGCCCGGCGAGATCAGACCTGGGCAATTAGGACCGAGGAGTCGGGCTCCCTTCTCTTTCACGAAGGGGTAGACCCTGGTCATATCGAGCACGGGAACGCCTTCTGTGATGCAGACGATAAATGGGATTCCCGCGTCGGCCGCTTCCATCATCGCATCGGCCGCGAACATCGGCGGCACGTAGATCACGGTGGCGTTGGCGCCCGTCTCCTTCACAGCGTCGTGAACCGTGTTGAAGACCGGGACGGTGTCGTCGAACTTCTGACCGCCTTTTCCTGGCGTGACCCCGGCGACGACCTTCGTACCATATTCGATCATCTGTCGGGTATGGAACGAGCCGTCGCGACCGGTAATTCCCTGGACGATCAGCCGGGTGTCGTTGTTGATGAAGATGCTCACGCTGCGGTCCCGGTTGCGAGTGAAACGGCTTTCTTCACGGCTTCATCCATGTCAGTCATGGCCGAAAATCCATTTTCAGAAAGAATCTTGAGTGCGATCTCTTCATTGGTTCCGGTGAGGCGGATGACGATCGGAACCTTGAGCGGATTCTGCTTCGTCGCGGTGACGATGCCGTTGGCAACGTCATCGGTCCGTGTGATGCCGCCGAAGATATTGAACAGAATCGCCTTCACGCTCGGATCCGACGTGATGATGCGGAGGGCATTGACAACCTTCTCGGGGTTCGACGAGCCGCCGATATCGAGGAAGTTCGCCGGCTCGCCGCCGTAGTACTTCACGAGGTCCATCGTTGCCATCGCGAGTCCCGCGCCGTTCACCACGCACCCCACGTTTCCGTCGAGCTTGATGAAGGTGAGGTTAGCCTTGCGAGCCTCGACTTCGGACGGCGCTTCTGACGATTCATCACGAAGTGCCGCAACGGCTGGATGCCGGTCGAGCTCGTTGTCGTCAATGACCATCTTTGCGTCCAGCGCAACTACGTCTCCTGCAGGCGTCGTGACGAGCGGATTTATCTCTGCAAGCGATCCGCCGCTGCTGACGAATGCGCCGTAAAGCTGATGCATGATCTTCGCGGCAGCGCGGGCTTTCTTCACATCGCCGTATAGGAAAAACCCCATCTCCATCGCTTCAAACGGCATGAGTCCATAACGCGGATCAACCGGATAGCGCATCAGCTTTTCTGGAGTCTCGGCCGCAACCTGTTCGATGTCGATTCCGCCGGCTGGACTAACCATGAAAACCGCACGCTTCGAAGCGCGGTCAACGATCACGCCAACGTACGCTTCGGTCTCGATGTCCGCCGCGGGAGTGACGAGCACCTTCCGCACCGGCAAATCCTTGATGGTGAGACTCAATATCTTCGCGGCTACGTCGCGCGCCTCCTCTGGAGTTTTTGCGAGCTTAACCCCGCCTGCCTTCCCGCGACCGCCCGCATGAACCTGTGCCTTTACCACAACGGTTCCGCCGAATTTTCTCGCGATTGCTTCGGCCTCGGCCGCTGTCGTCGCCACTTCGCCTGGCGGGATCGGTATGCCCGCGCTACGGAAAATTTCCTTCGCCTGGTACTCGTGGATATTCACACTTTCTCCGCTCCGCGATGATCGTCGCGGGGTGAGTGGTTGCTGGAATTGAACATGGAAATTAACGGGCTATGGTAGTCCCTGCGGCCGCTACGGCAACAACGGCGGTGCGTCGAGAGGTCGGGCCGGTCACCGTTTTCCGACGATTGCGCCGAGCGAATCGTAGGCTAATCCGAATGCCTTCAGGTCGCCGGCAGACAAGGCCCCCCTCATGCGGGCATAGAAGCGGGTGACGTTGGCGCGAAATGCGGCATCGCTTTCAGCAGGAAAAATTGTCGGGCCGGGTTCAGGAAGGAGAGCAGTCGGAGACGATGTCAAAGCGTCGAGGATGTCGGGAGCTCCCGCCCGAATGAGCGCGGGGAATCTCGTGCGCCACGCGGTC
>JBDSBT010000100.1:0-2941 GCA_039921425.1 Gemmatimonadaceae bacterium
CCCAGCGGTAAGTGTTGTTCGCATTGATTCCTCCCACGCGCGCAGCGGCGACGAAGACGACATCCGGCTGTTGTTCGCGAAAAAAGCGCTGCACTCCGCGCTGGTCGAGAAGGTCGAGATCGTCACGGGTACGAACGATCGGCGCTGGATAGCCGTTTGCGGCAAGCGCCCTCACGACGGCGGAGCCGAGCAGTCCGCGATGACCAGCAACAAAACACTTGAGTCCAGCGCTATGGGTCACTTTACCAGCGCGTGCAAAGCAGCATACGACGACTCGATCGTGAAGGGGTCGCCTGATTGAACTGTGGCAAGATCGGCATCGACCATCATTTCGACGAGCTCGGTGAAACCGACGCGCGGCTTCCACCCGAGAATCGTTCGAGCCTTCGTCGAGTCACCGAGGAGAAGCTCCACTTCGGTGGGTCGAAAGTAGCGCTCGTCTACGGCAATTACTTCCCTGCCTGAGGCAGTATCAACCGCGACCTCGTGGGCTCCTTTGCCGCTGAACTCGAGTTCCATTCCCACTCGCGAGAATGCTGCCTGACAGAATTCTCTCACTGTGTGTTTCTCGCCCGTTGCGAGTACGTAGTCATCTGGCGTGTCGTGCTGCACCATGCGCCACATACCTTCCACGTAGTCGCCGGCAAAGCCCCAATCGCGTTCCGCATCCAGGTTTCCGAGAAAGAGCTTGTCCTGCTGCCCCTCGCGAACTCGGGCAGCGGCCATGGTGATCTTGCGCGTCACGAACGTTTCGCCTCGAATCGGTGACTCGTGATTGAACAGAATGCCAGACGAAGCGTGGATGTTGTAGGCTTCGCGGTAGTTGACCGTGATCCAGTGCGCGTAGAGCTTCGCAACAGCGTATGGCGAGCGCGGATAGAACGGCGTGGTCTCCGACTGCGGGACGGCCTGAACCTTTCCGTACATCTCGGATGTGGATGCCTGGTAAAATCGCACGCGATCCATCATTCGGAGAATTCGTAACGCCTCGAGCAGGCGCAATGTTCCGAGCGCATCCGAATTACCGGTGTATTCGGGTGTCTCGAACGAGACCTGGACGTGGCTTTGCGCGGCCAGGTTATAAATCTCGTCCGGCTGCGACTCCTGAATAATTCGGATGAGGTTCGTGGCGTCGGTGAGGTCGCCGTAATGCATCGTGAACCGGGAGTGAACGTCTTGCGGCTCGTTGTATATCCCATCGACCCGCTGGGTATTAAAACTGGACGCACGCCGCTTGATGCCGTGTACGTTGTAGCCCTTGGCGAGCAGCAAGCGGGCCAGGTAGGCTCCGTCCTGGCCCGTGACGCCTGTTATGAGCGCTGTTTTCATTCAGAATTTCCCAAGAGATGCAACGAACCCAATGGCGGAAATCCGGGGGAGCCGGGGGCTGGGAACGAAAGTTGTAGACGAAGGTGTAGCCAGGAAATGTCACATCTGATGTGGCGCCAGTCAATCTTTTGGAGTACTGTGCTGAGGCCGTAAGTCCGCGTCAGTTCGTGACATCCGGATGGTGCCGGAGTCCTTATTGAGTAGATTCTCCCGGCACGTGCCCTGCCTTCTGTTCTGGCAGACGGGGCTTTTTTGTGTCACTTTTTTTCAAGTGCGGCTGAACCACCTCTGGCAGAAAACGTCTTGACGATCAAGTCACTCCGAAATCGCCACCTGTTTGTAGCCGACGCCCTGTCGGTTATAATCGCGACGCTCATCGCGTTCATTGTGCGATTCGAGCATTTTCAATGGTTGAATGAGAACGTAAAGCTCGTCGGGACCTACCTGGTTCTGACAGTTCCCCTGCGACTCGGTGTCTTTTTCGTAGCTGGCATGTACCGGCGCCTGTGGCGACACGCCAGCGTCGGGGAGCTCCGACCCATAGTCTCGGCGGCATTTGGGGCCGGGCTTGCTTGCGCGGTTATCGGACTGATTTTTCTTCCACTTTCCGGACTTACTGCGACCCGGGTTCCATTCTCGGTCGTTTTCATCGACACTTTCCTTACCGGCGCCCTGATCGCCTTCCCGCGGTTGATGGCTCGCATCGGCCGCCAAGGCTACCATAAGCGCCGCAGAGACGATACAGGCAAGCGCGTCCTCATCGCAGGCGCCGGCGACGCAGGCAAGCTCGTCGTCAAGGAACTGTTCGCTACTTCACAGCTTGGCCTCGAGCCAATCGGCTTCGTCGATTCCGACGCTACCAAGCACGGTCACATGCTTGCCGGCCTCCCCGTCTTCGGACCACTGGCTCACATCCCGGAAATCGTCGAGCGCTTCGGAGTCGCGGAAATCATCATCGCGATGCCGTCGGCTCCCGGCACAGTCATCAGACAGGTCGTTCGCGCCGCGCTAAGCTGTGGCATCCCGACCAGAACCGTTCCGAGCCTTCCCGAGATTATCTCGCGACAGGGCAACGCAACCGGCCTGCGTGAGGTGGAGATTCAGGATCTTCTCCGCCGCGACGCGGTCGAAACCGATCTTGCTGCAGTTGCCGAATTGGCAACGAGCGAAACCGTACTCATAACAGGTGCCGGCGGATCGATCGGAAGCGAGCTATGTCGTCAGCTCGCCCGGCTCGCCCCGTCACGCCTCGTGCTACTCGGACATGGCGAGAACTCGATCTTCGACATCTTTCAGGAGCTGTCGCTGACGTTCCCGGATGTCCAGGTCATTCCGGTCATTGCCGATGTGCGCGACCGTCCGCGGATCGCACACATTTTCAATCTCTATCGCCCTCACGCCGTCTTCCACGCAGCCGCTCACAAACATGTGCCCCTGATGGAAGACAATGTGCTCGAGGCCGTCACGAACAACGTGGCCGGAACCCGGAACGTCGTCGATGCAGCAATCGGTGTGAACGTGCAGCACTTCGTGCTCATCTCCACCGACAAGGCAGTCCGCCCAACGAGCGTCATGGGCGCAACGAAGCGCATCGCCGAGCAGCTCGTTCAGC
>JBDSBT010000101.1:0-2372 GCA_039921425.1 Gemmatimonadaceae bacterium
GAAAACGCCGTCGAAGCTGGCAGCAACGTCAGCTGCACTCTGGGGCCGGTCATCCGGATTCTTCGCGAGCAACTGCATCACGAGCTCGGCAAGCGCCGGAGGGATTTGTGGACAGCGCAATTGCAGGGGTTGAGGCTGCTCGACCATGTGTGCCACGATCATCTGGAAGGAGCTTCCCTTGAAGGGCAACGCTCCAGAAAAAATCTCGTACGCGACCACGCCGAGGGCGTAGATGTCAGCTCGATGGTCAGTTGCCGGGTCAGCCGCCGCCTGTTCAGGTGACATGTAGGCTGCGGTTCCCATGACGACTCCCGCTGCAGTGACTGGCCCCGACGCTGGGCTGGTTCCTGTCGCGCTCGCTAGCGCCTTGGCGACGCCGAAGTCCGCTACAACTGCATGTCCGTTTTCAATCAGGATGTTATCGGGCTTTATGTCGCGGTGGACAATGCCGTGGCTATGCGCGTACGCGAGAGCGTCTGCAACCTCGCGCACCATCCGTATGCATTCGCGAAGCGGGATGGTATTGTTACGATCGAGGAGAGCGCGAAGCGTTTCTCCCTCGACGAAAGGCATTGTGTAATAGAGAAGCTCGTTCGTGCCGCCAGCCGTGAGAACGGGGATGATGTGAGGATGTCGCAGCTGCGCGGCCAGCGAGATCTCCCGCCTGAAGCGCTCGGAGAGTACGACGCTCGCCATATCTGGCGGCAGGACCTTTATGACTACTCGCCGGCCGAGCGCGACTTCTTTCGCGACAAAGACACGGGCCATTCCGCCCGGTGCGAGCTCGCGCTCGATCGCGTAGTCCTGGCCGAGAGATTCCCGCAACTGCGCGTCGAGGTCCATGCGGCCGGTGAAAGGGAAGAATTAAGCTAGGTGCCCACGAAACCAATCGGCAAGTTTTCTTTCACTGAGCGCCTCCAGATTGATCTCGACCATCGATGGCAAGGCGAGGAGATCGGCGCCCCAGGTCAAGGCGCTGAGACTTTGAGATTGTTCCTAGAGGACGCGCCAGATCATATGACACGCCTTCTCAGCGATTTTTTCCTTCCACCCGCGGTTGCCGAACTCTTTGGGATCGATCTCCTTAGCGAAGGTCAGGTCTTCGAGGAAGATCGCTTCCATCTGCTGACCTGCCCGCGCGTCGAGGACGACGAGGTTCGACTCCTCGTTGAAAGAAATCGATCGATTGTCGGCGTTCATGCTTCCAACTGAAAGCCAGGCGCCGTCGACGACTATGGTCTTCGCGTGCATCATCGCCGGCTGATATTCAAAGATTCGAACTCCTCCCTCGAACAGCTCTTCGTAGCGAGCACGACCAGCATACCAGGTGCTCTTCACGTCGCTCGACCCCGAAACCGTAAGAACCCGGACATCGACGCCGCGTCGAGCCGCCCCGCAAAGAAGCTGGCGAAATGCCTTGTGAGGTACGAAGTAGGAATTTGAGATGTACAATTTCTCTCGCGCCGCCGCGATGCTCAGAACGAAGAAGCGCTCCGCCGGGGTGCTGCCTATGGTAGGTGAGGCGTGAAGAACTGCGGCGAGCATCCCGTCCGATGCCTTGTCTGAGCCACCGTCAGGAGGGCCGTTGGCTGGAAAAAGGCAATCGCTCGTGAGGAGATTGGTCGAGGCTTCTGCCCAGCAGACGACAAAGGTTGCCTGAAGCTGACGCACGGCCGGCCCGGTGAAGCGAACGTTCGTGTCGCGCCACTGATCCTTGTCGCGTCCCGTTCCGTACCACTTGTCATCGATGCCGAAACCACCTGTATACCCCACCGTGCCGTCGATGACGATGACACGGATGTGTGCCCGGTGCTGGATTTTTTGAAGCGACTTGAAGCTGAATGGCCGAAACGGCCTGACTTTCACTCCTGCCTTCTTTAGCGTCTTGAAGTATTCGTCGGGAAGCGTGGTGCCGAATGCATCGTGAAGCAAATAGACCTCGACGCCCGCCGCGGCGCGCTCGACGAGAATCTCGAGCAGTGTGTCAGCCATTTTCCCCTTGTTGCAGTAGTACATCTGCATGGTGATGGACTTTTTCGCAGAGCGAAGGTCTGCCCACAGGCGGGGGTATGTCTCGTCGCCGTTAATGAAGAACTCGACCTCGTGCCCCGGCCGAAGTTTGACATGAGTAAGGAGCTCGATCGATTCGCGGAAGAATGGATCGCCAATCGCGGGGCATGACGTCGCGTCACCTGGCGTTCCCACACTTTCGACGGGAGCACCTCTGACAACGTCCATCAGGCCGATCATCAGGCCGCCGGCGATGAGTATGCCGATGAGGAGGAAGCCAATGTAAGCAGCTATCTGCATCAGGGTATGTTTGCGTGGCGATTTGGAGTCCGGGCGATCCCGGACCAGCTATATACTATATG
>JBDSBT010000102.1:0-4880 GCA_039921425.1 Gemmatimonadaceae bacterium
CCCGAATCGTACGTGTAGATACGGCGCGGCATTCCAAGCATTCCTGAGAAATGCATCGGGAAGAACGTGAGGTTCATCCCGACGAAGTTGATCCAGAAGTGAATCTTGCCGAGCTTCTCATCCATCAGGCGGCCCGTGATCTTCGGGAAGTAGAGATAGATGCCGGCGAAGATTCCCATGATCGATCCGCCGAACAACACGTAGTGAAAGTGCGCGACGATGAAATACGTATCGGTCTGTTGAAGGTCTGCGGGCGGCGACGAGTGCATGACGCCCGAAATTCCACCGATCGTGAACAGCGCGATAAGGCCGATGCCGAAAAGCATCGACGTCGTTAACCGGACCTGGCCCTGTGCCATCGTGGCGATCCAGTTAAAGATCTTCACACCGGTCGGGATCGCGATGAGCATAGTGACGAGCGAGAACACGCTGTCGCCGATCGGGCCCATGCCGACCGCGAACATGTGGTGAGCCCACACGCCGAATCCGAGCACGCCAATTAGTATGCCCGAGTACACCATCACCGGATAGCCGAACAACGGCTTCCGCGAAAACGTCGGCAGAACTTCAGACACGAGTCCGAAGGCCGGCAGAATCAGGATGTAGACTTCCGGGTGGCCGAAGATCCAGAAGAGGTGCTGCCAGAGAAGCGGATCTGCACCAGCTGCGATCTCGTAGAACTGCGTCCCGAAGAAGCGATCGAACAGCAGGAACACGAGCGCGATCGTGATCACCGGAAAGGCGAGGACGAGCAGGAACTGAACGACGAACGACATCCATGTGAACATCGGCATGCGCATGAGCGTCATGCCCGGCGCGCGAAGGTTAATGATCGTCGTAATGAAGTTAAATGCCGCAGCGAGTGACGATACGCCGAGGATCTGAAGGCCAATCACCCAGAAATCGATGTTCAGTCCAGGCGCGAATGGCTTTGTGGTGAGAGGAGCGTATCCAAACCAGCCAGCATTTGGCGCGACGTTGAACACAATCGGCAGCGTTATGAAGATTCCGCCGAAGAGGTACACCCAGTAGCTGAATGCGTTAAGACGAGGAAACGCGACGTCACGGGCGCCGATCTGCAGCGGAATCAGGAAATTGAAGAACGCTGCCGACAATGGCATGATGGCGAGGAAGATCATCGTCGTCCCGTGCATCGTGAAGAGCTGGTTGTAGAGCTCAGCCGATACGATGTGTCCGTTTGGTCCCTGTAGCTGGAGGCGAATGACTTCGGCTTCGAGTCCGCCAATGATGAAGAACGTCAGCGCCGTGAAGAGATAAAGCACTCCGATGCGCTTATGGTCTACGGTGGTAAGCCAGCCCCAGATACCGGATTGCCCATCGTACGCGGGTGCGTCGCGATGAGCAGCGTGGGTGGGCGCAGCTGTCGTGGCCATTCTGTATTTCCTCTACTTCAACGACGAAAGGTAGGCGACGATGTCAGCGATCTGCTGGTCGTCGAGCCCGCCCATTGCTTTTTCAACTGGTTTCTTTAGCTGCGGATCGTATTCGTTGAGTCCGAGCGCCGGCATCAGGATTCCAGGTTTCATCTTGCGCGCGTTCTTGATCCAGAGCGCAAGATAGGCCGGAGTGTTGGGGAAACTGCCGGCGCCAAGGGTCGCACGAGACCCAATGTGAGTCAGGTTCGGGCCGACATTTCCAACCGAGGAAGGATTGCCTGCGATCGCATGACATCCAATGCAGGCAGCTGACGAGTAAACCTGCATTCCTCTTGCGGCGCTTCCGGTCAGGCCTTTTGTAAAATTGAGGTCGCCCGGCAGCGGAGTATGCGGCTTCGCGTAGTCGAACTCTGCAAGCTCCCGCGGAAAAATGTATCCAGCCGGAAGACTCGCGAGCTGCGCTCCACCATTCGGTGCCGGTGCGGTGATCGTATCAGATCCGGGCGCTGGCGTGCCGGCCGGACGCGGAATCGCCACCGCGCGCCCCCCCTGCGCCCCCGTGCCAGACGTAATCGGCTCGCCACCGGCAACCGGGGTTGCCTGTCCGCCTGGGAGGACAGCGACGACTGAACCGAATGCCGCCGGCTTCTGCTGTCCAGCTACCCAGCTCGCAAACTCGGCCGGTTGAACCGTAAACACACGGAAGCGCATCTTTGCGTGTGACGCTCCACAGTACTCGGTACAGAAGCCATTCCAGACAGCGGACTTCATCGACGAGTCAGGCGTATACCAGATGTAATTCGTTCGGTTCGCAATGACGTCGCGCTTTCCGCCCAGCTGGGGCGTCCAGAATGAATGGATGACGTCGTTGGAGTTGAGCTTGAAGTTCACCGTGCGGCCAACCGGAAGATATATCTCGTTGGCTGTCGTTATGCCGTACTCTGGATAACGGAATTCCCACCACCACTGGTGGCCGATTACTTCGATCTGAAGCGCCCCGGCCGCAACCTTCGCTTCTGTCTTGAAAATCGTCTTTACAGTCGGCACCGCGATGAAAACAAGAATGACTGCCGGAATGATCGTCCACATGATCTCGAGCAGCGCGTGGCCATGCGTCTGGGGGGGCTTCGACGTCTCGTTTCCCTTTCGGCGATAGCGAAACACCACGTAGAGAAGCGCACCCTCGACGAGCACGAAAACCGCGGTGCCGAGGAAAAGAAGGCGGTTCCACAGAAAATCAATCCACCGCCCAAGGTCCGAATGAGGCTGGAATGTGGAGTTGGGGTAGGTCTGAGCACCGGCTGCAAACGCCAGCCCGAGCATGATTATCAGGCCGGGAGCTAGAATCTGACGCAGGCGTGAATTGCCTTTCATTCCGAGTCCTTATCGTGCCGTCGTTGCGTGAGGCGTCCGGCGAGAGTCACCGGGCGCTCATTATAGTAGGAAAACCGCTAAGAAATTAACTGAAACCGACCCTCATCGGGAGTCGGGAAACACCGCAAAATCAGCGCGGCGCGGTCATCGCCTCGGGATTGAGCGCATTGGCAAGCTCTTCTCGAGTCATGAGGCCGCGCTCACGAACGAGGTCGTAAACGCCTCGACCTGATTCGAGGGCATCCTTCGCAATCTCGGTCGCCTTTTCATATCCAAGAATCGGAAGCAACGCAGTCACGATACCAATCGAATTTTCGGCGAAATACCGCATCCGGTCGACGTTTGGCGTAATTCCTTCGACGCACCGCGTCCGCAGCACTTCACACGCCCGCGAAAGGATAATCATCCCGCGAAGAAGGCGGTATGCGATTATTGGCTCGAACACGTTGAGCTGCAACTGACCCGCCTCCGCGGCGAACGTGACGGTTACGTCGCCACCGATGATGTCAAAGCACACCTGATTCACCACTTCCGGGATCACGGGATTCACTTTTCCCGGCATGATCGACGAGCCGGGCTGCATCGGCGGAAGGTTGATCTCGCCGAGACCCGCGCGAGGGCCCGAGCTGAGAAGGCGGAGATCGTTGCAGATCTTCGACAGCTTTACCGCACACCGCTTGAGGACACCGGAGAGTTGAACAAAAACGCCGGTGTCGGCCGTGGCTTCGACGAGATCGGGTGCAGTGATCAACTCGAGGCCCGTGATGCGGGATAGATGACCTCTCACCGATTCGGCGTACCCTTTCGTCGAAGTAATTCCTGTGCCGATGGCTGTCGCGCCCATGTTGATCTCGCGAATCAAAGCCTGCGCTTCCGTCAGTCGTTCGACGTCTTCGAGAATCGTGTGTGCGAATGCGGTGAATTCCTGCCCGAGGGTCATGGGAACGGCGTCCTGAAGCTGAGTTCGTCCCATCTTAAGGTGCGGGGCGAACTCTTCGCCTTTCAACAGAAAAGCGCCCGCGAGCGCGCCCATTGCGGCCTTCAGATCATCGATGCTCGAGTGCATCGCAAGCTTGATAGCCGTCGGATACACATCGTTCGTCGATTGGCTGAGATTGACATGGCTGTTGGGATGAACGAACTCGTATTCACCGCGGCTGTGTCCAAGCAGCTCGAGCGCGCGATTGGCGATGACCTCGTTCGCGTTCATGTTCGTCGAGGTTCCGGCACCGCCCTGGATCATGTCCACGCGAAAGTGCTCGTGGTGCTTGCCGCTGCGAAGCTCTTCACAGGCGGCAATGATCGCAGCCGCGATGTCGGGCTTCAGGAGACCAAGGTCGCGATTCGCTTCGGCGGCCGCCTGTTTTACCTCCGCAATCGCCTCGATGAGCGTTTCGAAATCGGAAAGCTCGACACCACTGATGGCGAAGTTCTCCATCGCCCGAAGTGTCTGAATGCCATAAAGCGCGCTCCGCGGAATGTCTCGCTCTCCAAGCAGATCGTGCTCTCGGCGAGTAGACGCGGAATTATCTGTAGTGGGTATCATGGATAGCGAGAAACTACACCGCGGCCATAGGTTTTTTAAGCCAAAACGTCCTCTTCAACAACTGAATCAATGACACAGAACATCAATCGGCGGGATTTCGTCGTTTCGGGAGCGGCAGCCGGCATCGCGATGGCACTTCCCGCGAAATCCTTCGGCGAAGCCCCCGCCGTCATCACCCGCTTGGCTGCAATGCCTATGGTTATCGCATCGGGCAATGGCAATCGATTCAAGAACGGCGGAACGCAGACAGCCGTCGAGAAAACTTTCACCATGATCACCAGCGGCGCCGATGTGCTCGATGCCGTGGTGGCGGGGGTCAACATCGTCGAGTTAGACCCACTCGATAACAGCGTCGGCTACGGTGGACTACCCAACGCCGAGGGCGTCGTGCAGCTCGACTCGTGCGTGATGCACGGACCGAAGAAGCGGGCGGGTGGTGTCGCCGGAATCGAAGGCGTTCGCACACCGGCAAGCGTGGCGAAGGAAGTTGCGAATCAGACCGATCATCATTTGCTCGTCGGAAAAGGCGCGCAGGACTTTGCACGTGCGATGGGATTCACGGT
>JBDSBT010000103.1:0-7999 GCA_039921425.1 Gemmatimonadaceae bacterium
CGAAAACCAAACAAGACACACTGACCGCCAACCTACGAACGGAGCAGGAATGGGAACCGCATTCGCCGAGAAAATCCTCGATGGCAAAACCGCAGTCATTACCGGCGGCGGCAGCGGAATCAACCTCGCAATCGCCGAGCGATTCGCGGAACAGGGCGCCAACGTTGCGTTGATCGGGAGAACGAAGGAAAAACTGGACGCTGCAGCCTTGGAGATTGAATCAAAGGGAGGGAAGGCCGCTGGCTTCGCCGCCGATGTTCGCGACTATGAGGCCCTCGCCGAGGCTATCGGGTCTGCGCGCGAGAAATTCGGCGAGATCGACATCCTGGTATGCGGAGCGGCGGGCAATTTTCCAGCACCAGCGATCGGAATGTCTGCCAACGGTTTCAAATCGGTTGTCGATATCGACCTGCTTGGCACATTCAACACGTGCCGGGCTGCGTACGAGCATCTTCGGAAGCCCGGTGCGTCGATCGTAAATATTTCCGCTACTCAGGCATTCATTCCGATGGCGATGCAGTCACACGTCTGCGCGGCGAAAGCAGGAGTGGACATGGTGACGCGAACGCTTGCGCTCGAGTGGGGATCGAAGGGCGTTCGAGTAAACTCCATCGCGCCGGGCGCGGTTGACGACACCGAGGGGATGAAGCGCCTTGCTCCGAATGAAAAAGCCCGCGCGTTCGTGATGAAGATGATTCCACTAGGTCGTTTCGCCGAGAAGAAAGAGATCGCGGATCTCGCCCTGTTTCTTTGCTCCGACTCTGCTCAGTTCATCACCGGAACAGTAATGGTCTGCGATGGCGGCCAGTCGCTCGGCAGCATGTTTTCCGAGATGCTCGACATGGCTGTGTCGAAGCAGGCGAACGGCTAGAGCTCGTCGATCGACTTCGGCCAGTCCTGCTTCAGCAGACGTGACAGTCCGCGATCGGCGAGAAGCTTTCCATCGGTTTGACACCGCGCGCAGTAATTTGTCTCGTTGCTCGCGTATCGGATTCGTTGAACCGGGCTCCCGCACACTGGACACGGTTTTCCATATCGTCCGTGTACTGCCATCTCGTCATGAAAAGCCGTCACCTTCGCCGGGAATTTGCCGCCCGATTCTTTTCGCAATCGATCTGTCCATTCGATAAGCGTAGAGCGCGTCGAATCGAACAGACGCTCGATCTCCTCGTCCGTGAGCCGTGTTGAGTGCTTAACCGGGGACAGTTTTGCGCGATGCAGTATCTCGTCAGAGTACGCGTTGCCGATTCCGCTGAACAGACGCGGATCGGTGAGAGATCTCTTGAGCGTGTGATTCTCGTTCTTGAGCTGCGCTGTAAAAGTGGAGAGGTCAACTTCGAGAGGCTCCACGCCGCCGCGATTGATCTCGTCGAGTGCCATCTCGCCGCGGACCAGTGTGATGGACGCCCTCCGCTGAGTTCCTGCTTCGGTGAGCACAAGTGATCCATTCTCAAAATCGAATGATGCGAGACCGAGGCGGCCGGGAAGCTTGGCGCCGGGTTTCAACCATCGAAAACGTCCTGCGATCATCAAATGGACGACAATCCAGAGATCGTCGTCGAGACCAATCGCGATGCGCTTGTCTATTCGCCTGACTTCTCGAACAGTTTTGCCTTCCGCTTCGTAGATCGGCGGGTCAACCGATCGAACGACGAATGGGTTGCCGATGCGAAGCTTCTCGACCACTCGGCCCTTTACGTGAGACGCGATCGTCTCGACGTAGACAGTGACATCTGGCAGCTCAGGCACGACCGATCAGCGTCGTGCGGCCAGGGCCGAGAGGAGGTAGGTGAGGTTGGCGGTTCCATCCATGATCGGCTCGTTGGTCGAGTAGTCGCCAACGTCATCGTGATAGACGATGAATCCAGTATTGAACGATGCGTACTCATCGGCGTTGTGGAGCGAGATGCCTTTGAGGTGATGATAAATCGATCGATACACAGGGCCGTCGAGCATTCCGCCAGTGAGCTGAAGGCCCATGCGACTCGTGATCACAGCGTGCGGATCGCGAGCGAAGTTGCCATTTCCAGGCAGTCCGATGATCATCGAGACTCCCCAGGGATTGGCGCCGAGTACCCAGTCGAGTGCCGCGGCTTCGTATTGGCGGAAGCGATTGTCTCCCGTCATTTTCCGATACAGGTATGCCTGTGTGGCGAAGCTCGCCATGAGATTCGTGGAGCACCAGATGAAAGGAATGCCGACCCGGAAGCCGTTTCCTGCTCGACCGACGACTGCTTCCAGGCCTTTTCTATAGAATGCCGCCATCTGCGCTTTCTCTCGTGCTGTTCCGTTGCGCCAGACCTCGTAGTGTCCATTGTTATGCCATGGATACCACTGATAGTGGTTGGCCGTATCCTTTCCCATCCACGGAGTGACAGGTTCTTTCCGTGCGTGCATTAAAGCATCGACAAGGAATTGACGCTTGCCGGTTGCATCGGCGAGTGCGGCTGCGCCGAGTTCCATGTCGTCGTGCCAGTTGTCCTCTTCGTAGAAATAGGGCGAGACAGCCGGGGCAGTCTGGCATACGCCCGGGTGTTGTGTCCCAAGGCGATAAGCCGCAATTGCTCTCTCACGAAGCTGGATGGCGAAAGCGGGATCAATCTTCCTGAAAACTGCTGATGCGGTGCCAAAAGCAGACGCGTATTTGCCGGCTGTGGAGGCGTATCCAGTGGAACGATTTTTTGCCTTGAACAGCCCCTGAGGTTTCCCGGTGCAGGGATAGACCGGGCGCTCTTTTCCCTTGCCCCACCCATAGTCAGACGAATCGCGCCAGGGAAAATCGAAATACACGTGATCGCGATCATCGGCGAGCTGGTTGAGCATATCCTCTCCGCCGGGATACATGCGGAGGAGCCAGTCAAGTCCGTGCTTTGCTTCGTCGAGAACGTCCGGAACTCCGTTCGCACCCGCCAACCCTCGACCATCGAACTTGTCACCAAATGCGTTCTGATTGTCGCGATACGCCATCAGCATCACGAACGTCGCGTTAGCGGACGTGGTCACGTACTGGAGGTAATCCGACGCGTCCGCCCATCCGCCAGACACGTTGATGAACTCGTGAGTGCGGGTAGGGTGATCGACGATTCTTCCATCGAGCTTGTGAATTGAGTCCTTGACGACCGTGTTAAATCCGGATCGTTGCTGTCGCATGTAAACGAGCAACGTGTCTGCCGCTCCCTCGTACGCATTGGCAGAAATGATCACGGTTGCAGATACCGCACCGCCGGCAACTATCATAAACCGGCCCGGCTCGTGAAACGGCGAGAAGTCGAGGCGATGAGTTGAAGCACATGCGGCGAACGATCCCGCAGCAACCGCCTTGCGAGGCCCGAAGACAACTCGTCCTTCGCTGTCCTGGAGTGTGAATGACTTTATCGTTGTCGAATCGAGAGAGCATGCTACCGCGGTCTTGGGACTGTCGGGCAGGTACCCCAGCTGATTGATGCGAATGAAAGTGTGCTGAGGCGACTGGGCGCCCAGAGTCTCAGCCGTCGCAAGCATAAGAAACAGGGCGATCCGTCTCACTGGAGCGCGTCCAGCACCCGGCGTTTTCCAAATGCGTCGATGTTGAAGGATTCTGCGCGCTGTTTTCCAGCTACCACGCCGCGGACGATCGACAACGCGTCGTAGTACTCGAGGTAGTGAAAGCTCGAGATGCCTCCGCGGACGAACTCGTACTTCGATACAGCATTGCGCCACTGTTTCATCTCACCCGACACATCCACCGAGATATATGGTAAAAAATCTTCCGCGTCTTCCCAATTGTCGGCGTACCATATCCCGCGGAGACCGTGATTCGGCGGACTTCCCGTAACGACTGCTTCCAGCGAAGCGAGAAGAACGGCGTCCTGGACGATCGCGCTTGTTCGAGCGTGATCCTTGTGAATGCTCTTCTGCCAGTGGGTGAAGACGTAAGTCGGCTTCACCTGCCGGATAACGTTCGCCACGTAAAGGCGGACCGCCTCGTCGTTCGGCAGCTCGCCGTCCTTGTAGGGCGCGAAAATCGTCTCGGCACCGATGACCGAATCCGCAGCCAAGGCTTCACGTTTTTTCTGCGCCCCGTAAAGAGCGGGCGACATCTTCGGGTTGCCGCCTTCGCCAAGCGTCATGTGGAGAATGACGATGCGGTCGCCCGCTTTGTGCTGCTTGATGAGCAAGGCACCGGTGGTGAGCTCCATGTCACCCGCATGCGCGCCAATCGCCAGAATCGTCCGTGTGGATGGCTGGCTCTGAGCCAAGGCTGACCTTGTGACGCAGAGCATACCTATCAAAATCATGATCGATCGCATGAGGCGTGAAGCTACGTCCCGGCAAATACTTGCGCGAGAATAGCGGTAGATTTTCCAGATGCTTTACACCCGCCTTGGCCAGAGTGGTCTGACCGTCTCCCGCATCTGTCTCGGGTGCATGAGCTACGGCACATCTAAATGGCGTCCCTGGGTGCTCGACGAAGCGGAGTCAATCCCTTTCTATCGAAAGGCGCTCGAGCTCGGCATCAACTTCTTCGACACGGCCGACATGTACTCGCTCGGCGTCAGTGAAGAGGTGACCGGACGCGCGCTGCGAGAAATGGCGAACATGGAAGAGATAGTTCTCGCAACGAAGGTCAACTTCCCCATGAGTGAAGGCCAGAACATGGGCGGACTGTCGCGCAAGCACATCGTGCAGGGATGCGAGGCTAGCCTGAAAAGACTTGGAGTCGAGACAATCGACCTGTACCAGATTCATAGATTCGACCAGAACGTGCCGATCGAGGAAACGTTGGCGGCGCTCGACCACCTGGTCCATCACGGAAAGGTGAGGTACATCGGCGCGAGCTCCGGATACGCGTGGAAGATGGCCCACGCGCTATCAATTTCAGAGCGACAGGGCTGGGCGCGCTTTGTCTCGATGCAGAACCACTACAACCTCGTCTATCGGGAAGAAGAGCGAGAGATGATTCCTCTGTGCCTCAACGAAGGTGTCGGACTCATTCCATGGTCGCCGCTTGCGCGAGGAAGACTGGCAAGGACCAGTACGTCAGCGTCCGAGGGAACGACGCGGGCGTCCAACGATGCATTCGCGGACACTCTTTACGATTCGCCGGGCGACGAAGAAGTGATCGCCGCTGTTCGAAGGGTTGCTGCAGAAGCGGAGAGAAAACCAGCAGAAGTCGCGCTCGCCTGGCTTCTTTCTCGCCCCGGTGTCGTAGCGCCGATTATCGGCGCCACGAAGATCGAGCACCTCGAAACCGCCGTAGCGTCGCTCGACCTGAAATTGACTGATGACCAGATCAAGGCCGTCGAAGCGCCGTACCGCCCTCACGCTGTGAAGGGCCACTGATGGCCGCCGACACACGTCCGCTCATACTCGTTACCGGAGGAACCGGAACGCTCGGCACTCTCACGACTCGATTGCTCATCGATACGGGTCATCGAGTTCGAGTGATGGCGCGAACCCAGTCCAAAGCCGACGATCTGAAGAAGCGTGGCGCGTCGATCGTCAAAGGCGACCTCCGCGACCCGGAATCGCTCGAGTTCGCCCTTCGCGGCGTCACTACTGTCATCTCGTCCACCCACTCCATACTCGGCAAAGGAGAGTCGTCGATCGAGCTGGTTGACGATGAAGGCCAGCGCTCATTGATGGAGATGGCAAAGCAGGCAGGCGTGTCGCACTTCATCTACATGTCCGCCTTCGGCGCGGCGCTCGATCACCCGGTTGATTTTTGGCAGACGAAGGCGCGCATGGAACGGTTTCTTCGTGACAGTGGCCTGTCGTTCACGATCATTCGACCGACCGCGTTCATGGAATTCCATGCTTATGAGTTGATTGGAAAATTCGTGGAAAGCGGAAAACGGGTGATGATGTTCGGGAGTGGAAAGAATCCCAGAAATTTTGTGTCTGCGCGCGATGTCGCGAAGCTTGTTGTCGCGGCGGTCGACGATCCAAAAATGCGTGGAGAAGTCATCGAGATAGGAGGCCCGGAGAATCTTTCGGTCAATCAGGTTGCCGATATCTTTAGCCGAGTGAGCGGAAAGAAGGCCAAGGTCACCCATCTGCCGCTCGCAGCTGGCAGGGCGGCATCAGCGGCAATGCACGGAGTCCATCCTGGAGTGAGCCGAGTAATCAAGTTGGCCGTGCTGTCGGAGACTACGGACCAGAAGTTCGATGCATCGAGTCTGGCCGCGAAATATCCGATCAAGCTCACCGCTCTCGAAGACTGGGCGCGGAAAAAATACACGTCGTAAAAACTCAACGCCCCCGTGACGTCTCAACACGAAAGGAGAACGGATCATCCCGCTAGAGGCGTCAACAAGTAGGAAACCGCTTAAACTGGTCTCATGAAATTGTCATCTTTCTGGTGGCTGCTGATATTCTCGGCCTGCTCAGTCAACGTGCCGACGGATGTGCCGCTGCCGACCGGCGGGCATCAGGTGCTGTTCATTGGAAACAGCCTTACATATACGAACGACCTGCCGGGGACTCTCTCTGATCTGGCAAAATCGGTCGGTGACACGATTGTCGCGGCGTCCGTAACAAACCCGGATTTCGCGGTTATCGATCATGTAAATGGGCTGAGTAACGCGAGAGTGGCAATTACGTCACGAAAATGGGAATTCGTCATTCTTCAGCAGGGTCCGACGACGCTGCCCGTGAATCAGGACACGCTCATACTTGCGACGAAGATCTTCGATCCGATCATTAAGAGCTCCGGCGGCAAAACGGCGCTCTTTATGGTGTGGCCAACATCTGACCACGCAGATCTCTTCCCAGACGTCCTTCAGGGAGTTCAGCTAGCTGCAGATGCCGTTGGTGGTATTGTCTTCCCGGCAGGGGAAGCGTGGAAGGCAGCCCTTGTCGCCGACTCCAGGACGCCCCTCTACGGCTCCGACGGATACCATCCCGCCGTGCTCGGCACCTACCTCTCGGCTCTCGTTTTTTACGAGATGATTACCCGTCACGACGCGCGCCTGTTGCCGGCTCGCGCAGTCGTTTCAGGGCAAACGCTCAGCACGTCAACGGCAACCGTCCGGCAGCTCCAGGAAATCGCCCACGAAGTCGCCGCGCGATTCATTAAATAGCGAAATCACGGTGCACGCGAATAAGTTCAGCGAATGAAGCTGGACAGATTTCTCGCTACGATGCACCCGGTTTCGCGCCGGGATTTTCTGGCGCGCATGGCAATCGCCACCGGCGCGGGCCTTATTGGATGCAAGGACAACGGGACTAGTCCGGATCCAGGCGGAACGACTACCGGCTCGCTCGACAACATCATCGTTGTCACCATGGAAAACCGTTCGTTCGACCACCTCCTCGGCTGGCTCCCAGGCGCTGACGGAAAACAATCAGGCCTCTCTTACAAAGACAAAGCGGGAGTGGCTCAGGCCACGCATCATCTGACAGGCTTCGACGGATGCGGAATGGCCGACCCAAATCACTCAGTGAGCGGCGGCCGGGCCCAGTACAACAACGGCGCGTGCGATGGATGGCTCAAGGCAGACGGCAGTGACATCTCGGCCATCGGATACTATCTGGCGGCCGACCTTTCCTTCTACTCGCAGGCTGCGCCGAAGTGGACGGTCCTGGACCGATACTTCGCGCCGTTCCTGGGACCGACGTTCCCGAATCGTATAATCTCACAAGCTGCCCAAACGGACCGCATCTCGAACACGCTGGTCGCGAGCACTCTGCCAACAATCTGGGACCGGCTCGCATCAGCGGGTCTGGCGGGCGCCAACTACGGGACATCGCTGACGACGGCCTCGATTTGGGGGGTCAAGTACCAGTCTATCATCAAGCCGATCGCAAGCTTCTTCACGGATGCAGCAACGGGAGCGCTTCCCAACGTTTCATATGTCGATCCTGAGCTGAGCAGCGACTTCAGCAACAGCTACCATCCACCGGGCGACATTCGCAACGCCGAGGCTTTCCTCGGCAGCATTTACAAGGCAGTAACGACTGGACCTCAGTGGAAATCATCGTTGCTTATCATCACGTTCGATGAGTGGGGCGGATTCTA
>JBDSBT010000104.1:0-6871 GCA_039921425.1 Gemmatimonadaceae bacterium
CAAACCGACTCGGCGGCAATTCGCTTTCGGACCTCCTTGTGTTTGGAAAACAGGCGGGCGAACATGCTGCCTCGTACGCTGACGGAGCGGCTGCCGGAAAAATATCGAGCGATGCGATCGATGATGCTGCGGCTAAGGCACTCGACCCGTTCGATCGCGCCGCGGAGACATCCACGACCGAAGGCCCATATCAGGTGCAGTACGCGCTTCAGGAAATGATGCAGTCGCTCGTCGGCATCGTACGTCGTGAAAAAGAAATGCAGCAGGCGCTCGATGGGCTTGCGGCTCTCCGCGACAGGGCAGCTCGTGTGAGCGTTGTCGGAAACCGCGAGTTCAATCCGGGATGGCACACGGCACTCGATCTCGACAACCTCTTGACTGTGGCCGAAGCCGTCACTCGCTCCGCCATCGAGCGGAAGGAGAGCCGAGGGGGGCACTTCCGCGACGACTACCCGGAGAAGGACGCGAAGTACGCCGCGTTCAATATTCTCGTCAATCGAAATGCCGATGGGTCAATGCAAATAAGTCGCGAGCCGATCGCCGAGATGCGCGAAGACCTCAGGCAGATCGTCGAGGAGAACAAGTAGCCATGCCAGCGGGCGTATCCCGGTCGATCGTGGAGAGCGGCCAGCGCGCCGCGGAGCGCAGCGACGCGAGCGCCGGCGGAGAAGCAAAAAAAGCGACGTTCAAGGTCTGGCGCGGCGACGAGAACGGCGGGAAGCTCGAGACATACACGACTGACGTGTCGGAAGGAATGGTTGTTCTCGACGCAATCCATCAGATCCAGGCCGAGAGCGCGAACGACCTCGCCGTTCGCTGGAACTGCAAAGCCGGCAAGTGCGGATCGTGCTCCGCCGAAGTGAACGGAATGCCTAAGCTGATGTGCATGACCAGGCTCAACGATCTCGATCTGTCGGAGCCGGTGATAGTCGAGCCGATGAGGGCTTTTCCGCCGGTTCGGGATCTAGTGACCGACGTGTCGTGGAATTTCGAGGTGAAGAAGAAAATCTCGAAGTTCAAGCCGCGTGCTCCTGATGCTGCAGATGGAACGTGGCGGATGAGCCAGACCGATGTTGACAGAGTTCAGGAATTCAGAAAGTGTATCGAGTGCTACCTGTGCCAGGACGTGTGCCACGTGCTGCGGGATCATCACAAGCATGAGGAGTTCATCGGTCCGCGATTCCTCACGTACGTCGCGGCGCTGGAGATGCATCCGCTCGACACGGTAGATCGCACTCAGGAGCTCAAGGACGCCCACGGCATCGGCTACTGCAACATCACCAAATGCTGCACGAAAGTTTGCCCGGAGGGTATTACCATCACGGACAACGCTATCATTCCATTGAAGGAACGCGTAGTGGACGAGCATTATGATCCGCTTCGCGCGCTGGTTCGACTCTTCAGGCGCAAGCCACAGTAGAAGGGAAACTCCCGATGCTTCAGCTCAAGCCGATTTCCCGCGACTCGATTCCGCGCGCCATTCAGAAGGCCGAGCGCTACCGTCTTCTCAATCAGTCGTGGGCCGCGGAGAGCATTTGCCTCGACATTCTCGAAGTCGATCCGGAAAACCAGCAGGTACTCGTGATGCTCGTGCTGGCGCTGACCGACGTTCACAGCGGAGTCGCTGCTTCAGGTGTGATGAAGGCGAAGGAATATCTTTCGCGCATTTCAGACGAGTATCAGCGGACATACTACGCGGGGATGATTGCGGAGCGCCGGGGCCAGGCGCTGCTGGCGCAGGGTGGCATGGGCTCGGGCGGAATGGCATACGAGTCGCTCAAGGAGTCGATGGCTCTGTACGAAAAGGCCGAAGCGATTCGACCGGCCGGTAACGACGACGCGATCCTGCGCTGGAACACCTGCGCGCGGGTTCTCAGTGGCAATAGCCATTTGGCCCCTTCCTCAGACCAGTACGAGCCCTCGTTGGAGGACTAGCGCTATAGGACGGTTTTCTATTCTGGCGACGGTGATGGTTGTCGCGTGCTCTTCGGGCTCTGAACCAGCGGGCCCAGCGGAAATCCCGGTCGCCTTTGCGCTCGCTGTTCAGCAGGTTGCGACTGGATTGGCGAGTCCCGTATACGTCACATCGCCGCCAGGTGACGCACGACTATTCGTCGTCGAGCAGGGCGGACGCATCAAGATCATCGCAAACGGCAGCGTGGTCCCAATCCCATTCCTCGACATCTCTTCTCGCGTTAGTACTGGCGGAGAGCGCGGGCTGCTCAGCTTCGCTTTTCATCCTTCCTATAAAGCGAACGGATTTTTCTACGTCTATTTCACCGGCACAAACGGAGACATCCGCGTCGAGCGATACTCTGTCTCGGCAAATATCGATGTTGCCGACGCCAGCTCGAGCAAACTGATCATCACTGCGCCTCATTCGTCCGCAAGCAATCACAACGGCGGACTCGCCCTGTTCGGTGCGGATGGCAAGCTCTACCTGGGCCTCGGTGATGGCGGCGGAGCCGGCGATCCCGGCGGCAATGGGCAGAACAAGGCGACACTGCTTGGCGCGCTGCTGAGAATTGACGTCGACAACGGGGAGCCGTACTCGATACCTGCCGGGAATCCCTACATCGGCGTTACGGGAGCAAGGCCGGAGCTATGGGCGATCGGTCTGCGCAATCCATGGCGCTACGCTTTCGATCGAACGAGCGGGCTGCTCTACATTGCGGATGTCGGACAGGACAAGTTAGAGGAGGTCGATGTTGTTCCCTCGATTCAGGCCGGTGTCAACTACGGCTGGAACGTCATGGAGGGCTTGTCCTGCTACAACGCCACCACGTGCAATCAGACAGGGCTACAGCTGCCCGCGATCGACTACAGTCACAGTGATGGCTCGTGCTCGATCACCGGCGGATTCGTGTATCGCGGCTCAGCGATGCCGGAGATTGCAGGGCACTATTTCTATTCCGACTACTGCCTCGGATACCTGAAGAGCTTCCGGTACACCAACGGATCGTCGGCAGATGAGCGCACCTGGTCAGTGGGGTCTCTCGGAAACGTCACTTCATTCGGCGAAGACGCCGCCGGCGAGCTTTACATGACGTCTTCCAACGGAAGAGTCTACAAGCTGGTTCGCGGCACTTGAGCCGTTGCCGGCCGCGCTGCCCGGATTGCAGCCTTGTAAACCCACACTATCAGCAGCGGCTGAAGCGGCAGGCGAAAGAACAGCAAGGCGATGTACATCGCTGACGAACCGTCGTGCATGGCGTTGCCAAGCATCTGAACATTCGCCGGAAACACCGCAATCAAAAGCAGAATCAGTCCGATCCCGGCCGCCTTGCGAACACTCGCCAGCAAGAGCCCGATTCCGCCAAGTGTCTCGGCTACGCCGCTTATGTAGACCATCTCGACCTGATACGGGATCCATGCCGGCATGATTCCCAGGTATCGGTTCGGAACAGCGAAGTGCATCAGTCCAGCAACGATGAACAAGGCCGAGAGAAGAAAAACATTTCCGCGAGTGCGCATCCTTCTATAATAGTCAGATGAGAAGCACGAGAATGTTCGCGATGATGCTCGCGGTGACGCCTCTGATCGCAATGGCGCGTCCCACATCGACGGAATCTTCACCATCCGTCGAGGCACGGGCACTGTGGGTTACGCGGTTCGACTATGACTCCGAGGCGAAGATCACCCGCATTTTGGAGACAGCCAGCCGAGCTCACTTCAACATCGTCTATTTTCAGGCGCGCGCTGCCGGCGACGCGTATTACCGATCGAAGATCGAGCCATGTGCGGCCCTTTTGTGCGGAAAGCTCGGTGGAACTCCGTCGTATGACCCGCTCGAGGTCGCTGTTCGTGAAGGACACAAGCGTGGGCTTCAGGTACACGCTTATCTCAACGCGCTGACAGGCGAGGCGGCCGGAATTGAAGGGCACTGCAGGGCCCTCGTCGAACCCGACCCGGGAAATCCGCGGCACATTCTTCTCGAACATCCCGGTTGGGTGATGAGCGACCGCACCGGAAAGCGGATGCCCTGTCCCAACAGCGAAGAGTACGTATGGCTTTCGCCCGGATTTCCCGAGGTGAGGCACCGTCTCGCCGCCGTCGCCGCCGACGTCGCGCGCCGCTACGACGTTGACGGAATTCATCTCGACAGGATTCGGTACCCGGGCGAAGCATGGTCGTACGATGCAATCAGTCTCTCTGAATTCGGGTTGAACCCCGATACTCACAAGGCCGAGTGGAAGGCGTACCGCACCAAGCTCGTGAGCATGATGGTGCGCGAGACGTACGACAGCATTCAGTCGGTGAAATCCGGACTCGTGCTTTCGGCAGCGGTCTGGGGCATTTACAACGACAAGTGGGCCTGGCACACGCTCGCCGGCGCGACCAACCTCATGCAAGACAGCCGCGGCTGGGCGCGAGACGGATTCATTGATGTTCTCGTGCCGATGACCTACTACCGCATCGGAGCGTCGTATTGCTCGAGGATCGACTGGCGCTGCACGCTCGACGAGCAGATGCTGGGTGCCGAGAAGGAAACAGGACGCCAGATGTACATCGGCATCGATGCGAGCAAGGGAACGCGAGAGGTGCTCAACCAGATTCGTCTCGCACGCGCCAAAGGAGCAACCGGGGTCGCAGTGTTCTCGTTCACGGATGCGGATAATGCTCGAATCTGGAATCCTCTTGCAGCAGGTCTGTTCGCGGATAGGGCAATGGTTCCGGAGATGCCATGGAAACAGAAAGGCACGCACTGAATGGCAGAGCGTGTCTGTGTCATCGTCAATCCCGCGGCGGGACGCGGACGAGGTGCGACAATGATCCCGGCTTTGACCGCCGCGTTTGCGTCGGTGGGCGTGACCGACATCAGAACGACGTCTCAGGCGGGCGAAGAGTTTGACGTGGCGACTGCGGCAATTGGCGACGGATTCACCACGATCGTCGCAGTCGGTGGAGACGGGACGAGCAGTAATGTCGCGAATGCGCTTCTCCACGGCGGAAGACACGTACGCCTCGCAGTAATGCCGGCCGGTACGGGGAACGATTTCGCCAAGGTGCTTGGCACGCAGAGCGCGGACGCGATGACGATGGCTCGGCTAAGCGTCGCTTCGTCTAACAGGTCGGTGGACGTCGGGCGGGTCGAGGAAACCTACTTCCTCAATTGCTGCGGATTCGGGTTTGATGTTGCTGTGCTTCAGCAACTCGCGCAGACGCGATGGATACGAGGGTCGTCGGTCTACATCCTGGCCGCATTGAAGCAGCTCTTTTCGTACCGCGGTTTCAACGTGTCGGTCGGCGGGTGGGACGGTGCGAGGGCGAACCATATGATGCTGGTGATCGCGAACGGCCCTTTTTTCGGTGGAACGTTCCGAATCGCACCAGCTGCCTCACTATCCGACGGAATGCTCGACGCCGTGTCGATTCTCGATCTCCCGGCTAGCCGGCGGCTGGCGATGCTCACCGCGGCGATCAAAGGGACGCACGGGCGGTTTGCCGAAGTCCTCATGAGACAGGCTGAGCATTTCGACCTGGCCTTCGAATTTGTCCCCTGGTACGAGACCGACGGCGAGCTGCACTATGCCCAATCGTCCAAACTGCGGATAATTTCTTGTGCGGCGGCGCTCAGGGTCGTTTCGGCAGACGCATAAAACTCAACCCAACAAAATCATGAAGACCAATCGTGCCGCTTGTTTCGCAGCAGCGGCTTTATGCAGTGTTGCAGGCGCGGCAAATTCTCAGACGACCGTGTTGCGCGCGGCTCGCCTGATAACAATGGAAAGTCCTGCGATTGTTGCGAATGCCGTCGTCGTCGTGACAAACGACAAAATTGTCGCTGCGGGTCCGGCATCGCGTGTCTCAGTGCCGGGCGGCGCGAAGGTCATCGACCTCGGGGATGTGACGCTTCTGCCAGGATTCATTGACGCGCACACGCACATCACGGGACGTACGTTTGGCGATCCGCTTTATGACCTTGCGCCGGTTCGAGATTATCCGGGTTATGGAGCGATCCTCGGCGTCGCGAACGCTGAGGTAACGCTCAAAGCGGGCTTCACGTCGATCCGCGTCGTCGGCTCACCGAACTTCGACGACATGTCGCTCAGACAGGCGATTTCAGACGGACGCGTGTGGGGACCGCGAATGCAGAACGCGGGCAACCTGATCGGCATAACCGGCGGGCACTGCGACAAGAACGGATTCCGCCCTGGTGTGATTGAAAATGGACCGAGGGACGGAATTGCAAATGGTCCGGAAGAGGTGAGGGCCGCGATTCGAAATCAGGTGAAGTACGGTGCGGATGTTATCAAGATGTGCGCGACCGGAGGGGTGCTGTCGGAAGGCGACGCGGTCGGCGCGACGCAGTACACGTACGAAGAGATGAAGGCCGGGGTGGACGAAGCAACGAAGCTCGGTCGCAAAGTCGCGGCACACGCGCATGGCACTGAAGGAATCAAGATCGCGGTTCGCGCGGGCGTTGCGTCGATCGAGCACGGCTCATTTCTCGACGAAGAAGGTGCGAAGCTCATGGCGCAACACGGCACCTTCCTCGTGCCGACGCTGCTCGCAGGCCAGACTGTCGAAGCACTAGCAAAGAGCGGAACCCTGAAGGGACTCCGTGGTGAGAAAGCGTTAGCGGCAGCGGCCGCAATGCGAAACGCCATCAAGCTTGCCATCGCTAACAATGTGCCCATCGCTCTCGGTACCGATGCCGGGGTGATGCCTCATGGCATCAATGCGCGCGAATTCGGATTGATGGTCGAGTGGGGCGGAATGAGCCCCATCGCGTCACTCACCGCAGGAACGATGGGCGGCGCGAAGCTGCTTGGCTGGGACACGCGCGTCGGTTCGATTGCCGCCGGCAAACTCGCTGACATTGTTGCTGTGCCCGGCGATCCAACGAAGGACATTCACGTCACCGAGC
>JBDSBT010000105.1:0-16749 GCA_039921425.1 Gemmatimonadaceae bacterium
GAACCGTCAGTTGAAGTAGCTCGCACCGTCATGGCAGAACGCGGCTTCATCGCATCCGACATGCCGACGATATCGAACGTTTCGAAGCCGGTCAGTCCCAGCGTCTGTCGCGTCTCACCGTTCGTGAACTCGAGTGGCAGCACTCCCATGCCGACCAGGTTCGACCGATGGATTCGCTCGAACGACTCTGCGATAACTGAACGGACGCCCAGGAGCAGTGTTCCCTTCGCGGCCCAGTCGCGCGACGAGCCCGTGCCGTACTCCTTGCCCGCGATGATGACGAGCGGGACACCATTCCTCTGGTATTCCATCGAGCCATCGTAAATCGAAACTGGCTCCGCTCCCGGGCCTGTTGCCGTCCAGCCACCCTCGGTGCCCGCTGCGAGCTCGTTGCGAAGCCGGATATTCGCGAACGTTCCGCGCATCATCACTTCATGATTGCCTCGGCGTGCACCGTACGAGTTGAAGTCCGTCGTCTTCACGCCGTGCGCGATGAGCCACTTGCCTGCGGGACTTGCTGCCGGGATCGATCCGGCTGGAGAGATATGATCGGTCGTTATTGAGTCGCCGAGCATCGCAAGCGCTTTGGCTCCCGAGATGGGACGAACGCCCGGAGGTGTCAACGTCATTCCGTCGAAGAAAGGCGGATTTTTCACGTACGTGGAATTTTCATCCCACGCGTAGAGATCGCCTTCCGGCACCGGCAGACCGCGCCAGCTCTCCTCACCGTAGAACACGTTCGCGTACTGGGTCTTGAACATGTCGGCTTTCACAGAGCGTAGAATTTCCTCTTCGACTTCGTTCGGCGCAGGCCAGATGTCACGCAGGAAAACAGGACCGTCATTGCCAATCCCGATGGGCTCGGTATTGAAATCGATGTCCATCTTGCCCGCGAGCGCGTAGGCCACGACGAGGGGCGGCGATGCGAGATAGTTGAATCTCGTGTGTGGGTTGATGCGGCCTTCGAAGTTTCGGTTGCCCGAGAGAACCGCTGCGACTACCAGCTTGTTCTGCTCGATCGCATCAGAGATGGGTTGAGGCAGCGGGCCGGAGTTACCGATACAGGTCGTGCATCCGTAACCCACGACATTGAAGCGCAGTTTCTCCAGCGACTCAAGAACTCCAGCCGCAGTGAAATAGTCAGTCACTACTTTTGAGCCCGGTGCGAGACTCGTCTTCACCCATGGCTTCGTCATCAAGCCCTTCGCGACCGCATTTCGTGCCAGCAGCCCAGCGGCAAGCATTACGCTCGGGTTCGATGTGTTCGTGCAGCTGGTGATCGCGGCGATCACAACTGCTCCATGCCGCAGTCCGAAGTTCTCACCGTTCATCGTCACCGGAACTGCCGAATGCGCACCCGCTTGATCTTCCGTTGCCGTTGCAACGACTGCTTCCGAAAGCTGCGGATGCGCTGAAACCGACATCGCCTGCTTCGCTGCAGCAACGCCGGCCATTGTACCGGTCCTGCCCAGGTCCGCTGCAAGCGCTTCACGGAACAACTGCTTCGCCAATTTCAGCGGAACGCGATCCTGCGGACGCTTCGGTCCAGCAAGGCTCGGCTCGATTGTCGAGAGATCGAGATCGAGTGTGTCGCTGAACATCGGATCGGGAGTCTCGTCCGTCCGATAGAGGCCCTGTGTCTTCGCGTACGCTTCGACAAGCTGAACCTGGGACTCGTCACGACCGGTGAAACGCAGATACTTGATCGTCTCGGCGTCGATAGGGAAGAATCCCATCGTTGCGCCGTATTCCGGCGCCATGTTGGCGATTGTTGCGCGATCAGCGAGCGACAGCGTCGACAATCCGGCTCCATAGAACTCGACGAATTTGCCGACGACCTTCTTCTGCCTGAGAAGCTGCGTGACCGTGAGAACGAGGTCCGTCGCCGTTGCACCAGGCGGCAGCTTTCCGTGGAGTTTGAATCCGACAACATCGGGTATCAGCATCGATACCGGCTGTCCAAGCATCGCGGCTTCCGCTTCGATTCCGCCCACGCCCCAGCCCAGTACGCCGAGGCCGTTGATCATCGTGGTGTGAGAATCGGTGCCGACAAGCGAATCGGGATACGCAGTCGATTCCCCATCAACCTCGTTCACAAACACTGCCTGCGCGAGATACTCGAGATTGATCTGGTGGACGATTCCGGTGTCCGGCGGAACGACGCGGAAGTTCTCGAGCGCCTTTTGTCCCCACCTGAGGAACGCATAGCGTTCCTGGTTACGCTCGAACTCGAGATTCGCGTTAATGAGGAACGATGCGTCCGATCCGTACTCATCCACCTGCACCGAGTGATCGATGACGAGATCGACAGGCTGGAGTGGGTTGATCTTCCTGGGATCGCCGCCGAGTTTGGCAAGTGCGTCCCGCATCGCGGCGAGATCGACGACGGCGGGAACTCCGGTGAAGTCCTGGAGAAGCACGCGCGCAGTGCGAAACGCGATTTCCTTTTCAGCTTTGCCCTTTACGTCCCAGCTCGCGAGTGTCTCGATGTCGTTCTTCTTGACGAACCTTCCATCTTCGTTACGAAGAAGATTCTCGAGGAGGATCTTGAGACTGAAGGGAAGGGTTGCTGCTTTTCCGCTCGATGGAGTGTTGAGCGAGTCGAGGCGATAGATCGTGTACGACTTGCCCCCGGCCTCGAGCGTGGACCGGCTTCCGAAAGAATTCGGGTGAGTCATGGTGTCTTTCTCTGGAACAGGCCGCGCCGTGCGCTAGCCGGTTACTCTGAGCCACTGGCGCCCTGGGTTTTGGCGGGCGTCAGGCTTCATTAATCTATCAATCCTTTCGCTTGAGCGCTCGCCCGGAACTATGGCTCGTTATTGCGTTTGCCCGGTGAAGCGTACAACAAGGATGCCGAGGGCGAGGAGCGCGAAGCCACCCGCGTAGGCGATCGGCGCGGCTACGCCGCGCCGAATTAGAGCCGACTTGAGAAACGGCGCGGCGACGATGAAGGGGAGGAATAGAATAAGTCTGGTCATTCGTCGGTCCTTGGGTCGGTTGAATCTGTGCAAGCACAACCCTGAAGCTGTGCGTTCGTGAGCATCCGCTCAAGACCGATCTACCATTCCTGCGTTTTTGCGTTTAATGTTGCCGCACCTATCTTCTGGAAGCATTCCCCCCGGTGGCGAAATTCTTTTGATGAAGCTCGGAGCGACACCCTTGGCTCGGAGCGCTTGATTACCGACCGCGCGAGCAACTCCAGAAAGCGCTCGGCGCCGCTCTACGAAGATGTGTGCGAACGATGCCCGGCGCGAAAACGCTTCAGGAAGTTTCGGGACGGTCCTCTTTTTCTTCCGCCGTCTTTGCATCCGATGACTGCGGCTGGTTCTCCAAATCATTCGATCCGGCCGGCTCGGCGCTGATTGCATAGGTCGGACAATGATGGACGAAGTCACCATCCGCCGGCGACCAATCAACAACCGGAACCCTCGGCACCGCCTTGCCAGTCGCGTCCATTTCCATCAGCGACGGCGCAAGCGCCACACAAATGGTGCAACCGATGCACTTCTCTCGATCGACCGAAATTCGCATCGACCTCCGAGGAAAAATTCCCGTCTCGGCGCCGAGGCACTCGTCGAAATGCTCGAGAGCCTCCATCGTCGCGCGATAACCTGCGTGGATGAGCTCTTCGGTACGACTGAAGCTGAACCACCCGATGTGTGACACTCGCGGCCGGATGAGAATCATCGGCGGCCCGGTCCATTGCTCAAGAGGAGCCAGCTGAAGAGCGTGCATCATCGTAGTCGCCGCCCTCATATAGATCGCCGTAAAACCCTGTCGCGCGATTTCTCTTTCCGTCACGAGCGAGCTGCTTCCCGTGTCGACCGCGATCACCGCGTCCATTCCCTGCGATGCAACTCCGGTTGGAAGATTGTCCACCACCCCGCCGTCAACGCAGCTCCGGCCTCCGACATCGCCCGGCGGATAAAAACCGGGCAACGCGCACGATGCATAGACGGCATCCAGAACGCTGACGTCCTGAAGGCCGGGCAATCCCCAGACAACTGGAGAACCGCGTTGAAGATCCACTGTGTTCACCAGGAGCCGGGTGTTGAGATCCTCGAATCGGGCGTCGCCGACTATGGAAGCGAGAACCTCTCGCAACGGCGCGCCCTGGTAAATCGACGGTGCGTGCGACCGCTCGATCAGCATGCCAAGCCGGTTGAGGCGAAACAGGTCGCGACGCCGAAGATTTTTGGCGTGCTCGGTCATGTCTTCGACGTGCATCCCCGCAGCCGCCGCCGCGCAGATCAGCGAGCCTATGCTGGTGCCGGCAAACACCGCGGGCGTGATCCCCTTTTCCTGCAGTGCCGCCAGAACGCCGATGTGCGCAAACCCTTTCAGCCCGCCTCCCCCGAGGACGAGTGCGATTTTTCGGGAAGGAGGCGAACCGGGCGATGCTCGTGGCTTTACTTTGCGATGCCGCATTGATTGGAAAGAAATGGTGGCGGCAAAATGTGGGAGAAAGAACAAGGCGGGCACAACTGCTCCCGGTAAGATCGCGCACTGCAGGTCGAGGCGTGCACGGCAGCTACCGGTCAGATCGTCCAGCGCAGTTCGCCCTTACCAATAGCTGCTTACCCGCTGTAGCTGCATTACCCGCCTTCGATTTAGCTTGGAAGCCAATGGAGATCAGATGACCGACAAATTGCTGGATTATCGCAGCGAATTCCCGATACTCGAGAGAACCACTTACCTCGTATCGAACTCGCTTGGCCCGATGCCGCGATCTGTGCCAGGCAAACTTGCTGAGTACGCGCAGGATTGGGGCGATCTCGGTGTCAAGGCGTGGAAGAAGGGCTGGTGGGAAAAGCCGATCAGCGTCGGCAACGAGATCGCACCGCTGTTAAACGCTGACGCCGGCGAAGTGGTGATGATGCCCAACGTGACCATCGCCCAGTCCGCGG
This sequence comes from Gemmatimonadaceae bacterium, assembly GCA_039921425.1. GTDB lineage: Bacteria > Gemmatimonadota > Gemmatimonadetes > Gemmatimonadales > Gemmatimonadaceae > UBA4720. The sequence continues at coordinate 4,908 of JBDSBT010000105.1, forward strand.
TTTTGTCATCGATCGATTTCAGCGGCGAGCGCAACACCATCGTGATGACAGACCTCGATTTCCCATCCGTTCGTTACGCGTACCAGCAAATTGCTGCGCGGTTCGGAGCTCGAATCGTCAACGTCCGTTCTCATGACGGGATAAGTATCGATCAGGACGAGCTGCTCGACGCGATCGACGAGCGCACAAAGCTTGTCGCGATTTCACACGTGCTGTTCAAGTCTGCATTCATCAACGACGCGAACGCGATCTGCGACAAAGCGCACAAGATGGGAGCACTCGTTTCGCTCGACGCATTTCACTCCGTCGGCATCGTACCGGTGGACGTGAAACGAAGCGGAGTCGATTTCCTTACCGGTGGCGTGCTCAAGTGGCTGTGCGGAGGGCCCGGCGGTTGCTTTCTATATGTATCGCCAACCATCCGCGACACGCTCGCCCCAGCGCTCACGGGTTGGCAGGCTCATGCCCGGCCGTTCGCTTTTGAAACCGAGATGGAGTACGCCGAGGGCGCGTTTCGGTGGCTCAATGGCACTCCGGTAATACCCGCATTGTACGCATCGGCCGAGGGCGCGAAGATCATCAGGAAAGCGGGAATCGATGCAATTCGCGAGAAAAGCATTCGCCAGACCTCGCGGCTCATCGAGCTCGCGGATGCGCGGGGTTACAACGTCTTCGCGCCGCGGGACTCAAAACGCCGGGGAGGAACGATCGCGTTCGACGTTCCGCACGGGTACGAGGTCGCGCAGGTGCTCCTATCGCGAGATATCCTCGTCGACTATCGCGTTGGCGCTGGGATTCGGGTTGCTCCCTACTTCTTCACGCGAGATGACGAAATCGACACGTTGGTGGCGGCGATCGATGAAGCGCTCGAGACTTCCTCGTGGGAGGAGTTCTCGGACAAGGTTTCTGTCGTAACCTGAAATCGGTTTCCAAATTTCGCTACCATAACGCAACCGATCACACAAGCTGAAAAAAACGCGATTCTGTACAAAACTCCGCTTGAACAAAACACGTTTACGATTGTACAATAGTGCAACTCGATCGCTCGGAGGTTGTGACCGACCATGGCTAACCCGTTTCTGAGTTCCGAGGAGTACGATGAACGAGCGCATCAACTGTACAATGAAGGCCAGTACGATGAAGCGTTGGACGTACTCCGCGAGGGGCTCGCACTCTACCCTAACGCGGTTGAGTTGCACATCGGCGTCGGCTATGCTTATCATGCCCGCGAAGAGTACGCCTGGGCGCGACGGAGCTTCGAAGAAGCTCTAGTCCTTGACCCCGAGCACGAGGATGCACTCGCCGGACTCGGCGAGACCCTTCTCAAATTCGGCCAGCAGGAAGCGGCCCTCCGAAGCTTTCGCCGCACCCTGGAACTCGGCTACGAGGACGACATCGAGCTGATGCTTCAGGTAGGTCGCGCCCTCTTCCGAGAAGGCCTCATCGAAGAGTCACGCGAATATTTCGAGACGGCGGCTCGCCAGACCCCGGATTCAGCTGAAGCGGTGTCGTGCATTGGCTACGTTCAACACCGACTCGGCGAAGATGACGTCGCTATCGCCACTCTTCGCAAAGCCCTGAAGATCGACGAAGACCACACCGAGGCCCGGATCTACCTCGGCAACATCTTCTACGATCGCGGCGACTACGAAGCGGCGTTGTATCATCTGGACCGCTCCACCCCCGATGACCATTGGGACGAGCTCGGAATCTGGAGACTGATCGAGCTGAAGAAGATGGTCTATCGTTTGCGTGACAGTGACCCGGAGCTCAAGCCATGGGAAGAACGGCTGACTGAGCTCGCTGGGGAACCGGACGACATCGACGAAATGCTGGCGGAAATCGAAGCCAGAGCGGCCGAAGCTGCAGAGGGTGAGGCGCGTGGTCAGCTCGAGCTTTTTGGCGCCCTGCTCAGTACCTTCGCCAAGGACAAGGCCACCCAGCCGGATGAGCACTGCATCACCATCGACGAGGACAACTCGATCGAAGGAACCTGGGAGGAGATCCTGCACAAAATGAGCGAAGCGCGCGGCGGTAATTCAACGAAAGAGTTCATGCAGACGGAGGCTCGCCGGGGCTTCTCACTAACTGGTCATCTCATTCCCACAGAGGATGCTGAGAGCTTTATCCGCGGAAGCGCCGACGCCGGGCTTCTGCGGATTGTGAGATGAACGGCAACCAGCAGTCGGCAATGGCGGCCCTCAAGGCCGTCGAGCCAATCGCGGCTCGGCTCGATCGCACGCGCGAGGGCGAGGACCGGGCCGCCGATATTCTCGAGCTCTGGCAGGGAACAGAGACTTCGCTCCGCGCGTTGATGGGCGGATCGTCACTCACCGGTCAGGGTCTCATTCGCGAGCTTCGGCAGAAGGAGATGATCTCCCTGGGCCAGGCTTACGCGCTCCTCGAATTTCTGGGCGCACGCGACCGCGCCAATCGAACGAGCTACAAGGCGACTGACAATGATGTCGTTGTCGCGCGCGAAGGCTTCAGGCAGCTGGAGTCGGGATTGTCGCAGGCGGTCAGCGAGCCTTCAAGTCCGCCAGTTGCGGCGCCCACGGTAACGCCACCGATAGCGTCACCAACCACTGACTATTCGCGCCCATCCGCTGCGGCGGCGGCCGCTTCGACCCCGTTGGCCGGCGCAGGGATGCGAACCGCTCCGCCGCCACCGCCGCCGTCATATGGACCTCCGCCAACGTCCCCTACGACGCCTGACTTGACGTATACAGAAAGGCCGAGCCGGGTGCCTCCTAATCTTTGGTTCATAGTCGCTCTCGTTGTGCTCGTGGCCGCAGCAATCGGCGGTTACATGGTCTTCGCGAAGCGGACCACGCCGGAAACGGCGATGAACAGCGCAATTGCCGACATGCAGGCTGGCAAGCACGAAGCCGCGAAGGGAGAGTTCGGGACCATCGCTCGCGACAACCCCAATCTCGCATCGCCGCACGTCTTTCTTTCGCGACTCGCTCGAGAGGAAGGAGATCTGGGAACCGCGAGACGAGAACTGGAAACTGCGATTCGGCTCGAGCCGGCGAACGCGGCGGCGCTGAGGGAAATGGGTCTCATTCTCTTCTCAGCGGGCAACTACGAGCTCGCGCGCCGGTTCTTCATCCGGGCGCTCCAGGCGAATCCTGCGGACAACGCTTCTCAGGGCTATCTTGGCTGCGCGCTGTCTCGCCTGAATCGTCTCGACGAGGCGCAGCGCTTCCTGTCCCGCGCGGGACCCGGAAGCTGGAGCTCTTGTGTCCCTAACCGTCCTCTGTGATCGAATTCACCTCCGCTACGAAAGTCTACAGATCACTCCTCGGCCGCTCGGTTACCGCTGTCGAGGAGTTTTCGTTACGGGTAGCTGAAGGCGAAGTGCTCGGAATTGCAGGGCCGAATGGAGCGGGGAAGAGCACGCTCATCTCGATGCTTCTCGGATACCTGCGGCCAACCGGCGGGTCGGTAACGATTGATGGCCGCGATCCACGAGCCTATGTCGAGCAAAATGGAATCGGGTATCTCTCCGAGCTCGTGACCATCAATCCAAACTGGACGGTTGTTACGGCACTTCGTCGGTTCGCTACGCTCGCAGCGCTTTCTCCGGCCGACGTTGGTAAAAGTACTGATGCAGTAATCGCACAGCTTGGGCTGGAAGAGCATCGCGACAAGAAAGTAAAGGCGCTGTCGAAGGGGAATCTCCAGCGAACGGGCCTCGCGCAGTCGTTGCTCCGTGATGAGAAAGTCGTGATTCTGGACGAGCCTACACACGGGCTCGATCCCGTATGGACGCAGAAATTCCGCGACATCGTGGACGAACTTCGAAAGCCCGGCCGAACTATCCTCATCGCGTCGCACAATCTCGATGAGCTTCAGCGTGTCGCCGATCGTGTCGCCATCATCGACAAGGGGCGGCTTCAGCGCCTTGTCCAGACAGGGTACGATCAAACGGCGGAGACCGCAGGTACTTACAGGATCGCCGTTGTCAGCGGGAAAGAGAAAATGAAAGATATCTTTCCGTTGTCCGTGGACGTTGGCGGAGGCGAGTTCGAGATCCCGATCAGCAACCTCGCGGAGTTGAACGCGGCAATCGGGAAAGCGATCGCAGGCGGAGTGATGCTTGCGAGCGTTGTTCCGGCGAGATCGGTGCTCGAGCAACAGTTTCGCGAAGCCGTTGGAGAGCAAAACTGATGAAGGACAACCTCCGTCGCTACGCGCTGTGGCAGATGCGCGACTTTGGGCGGGACCGCGCCATCTCGCTGATGATCATCGGCCTGGCGCTCGGTGTGACATTCGTGGCGCCGGTTCGCGCGATGCACGTTGCCATAACCGAGCAGGGCGCAAAGCAGCTCATCCTCGTCTCGCTTCAACAGATCGTTTTTATCTGCTCGTTCATTGCCCTGAATGGAATGGTCTCGAACGATCGCAAGATGGGTTACTACCGCTTTCTGTTTTCCAAGCCGGTGAGCATTCCGGCCTACTATGCGCAGCAGTTCGTGATCTACTTCGTCGGCTTCATGGCAATTATGGCGCTGCTCCTCGGCGCGTTCGCGGTACTCGTTTATCCCCTGTCGCCAGTTGGGCCGCTCACTTATTGCGCTCTCGTATTCCTCTCGCTCGGTGGAATCGCCTTCCTGATCTCGAGCCTTTTCAGGTTTGACTGGCCAATTCTGGCAGCCGTGTTTCTTGGATCTGCGTTGTTGCATTCGATTTGGCAGTTCAATGAAGGTTGGCGAAAAATGATCCTCGCCGTTCTGCCGCCACTTAACAAGCTGTCGACCCTGCTCGGAACGATTCTCGACCATGGCACCGTCAATACCAATGACATTCTCTGGCTGCTCGGATACAGTCTTGCGTGTTTTCTCGCGGGCCTTTTTGTGCTTCGTCGCCGCCCTGTCGGTTGAGTGACTTGATCAGCACCTGAAATGACTTCGTTCATCGATCCTGCTTCGGTACAGCGGACTGTCCTCGCGAACGGACTCACCGTGCTCTTTCGCCAGGATACTTCTGCGCCTGTGGTTGCGATCGTTACTCACGTCAAAGCCGGCTACTTCGATGAGACGGACGACGTCAGTGGGATTGCCCACGTGCTCGAGCACATGTTCTTCAAGGGAACTGAACGGCGTGGTGTCGGAGAGATAGCAAAGGAGACGAAAGGAAGCGGCGGCTATTTAAACGCGCACACGATTTACGACAACACGACCTACTTCACGGTTTTGCCGTCGTCTGGATTCGCATCCGGTCTCGATATCCAGTCCGACGCCTACGCGCATTCCGTCGTCGATGCGGCAGAGCTGAAGAAAGAGCTCGAAGTCATCATTCAGGAAGCGAAGCGGAAGACCGACAATCCTCCGGCTTTGGCCGTAGAGACCCTCTACGCGCTCCTGCACGACGAGCATCGCATGCGCCGGTGGCGTATCGGTCACGAAGAAGGGCTTCGCAAACTCGATCGCGCGGCGATGCTTCGGTTCTATCGCAACTTCTACCAGCCGTCGAATACGATTCTGGCGATCGTCGGCGACGTCGCTCCAGACGAAGCACTCGCAAGAGTCGAGGCGCTGTACGGTTCGCTGCCAAACGCGGTTCCTGATCGCGAACCAGGCCCGCGCGAGCCGCATCACGACGACATGCGCTACCGCGAAATCTCTGGTGACATCGCTCAGACCCAGCTTGTGATGGGGTGGCGCACTGCGGACGCGATGCACGAAGACACGCCCGCGCTCGACGTCGCATCGTACATTCTCGCCGCCGGCCGCGCGTCGCGGCTCTATCGGGGATTGCGTGAGCGACAACTCGCCTCGTCGGTCAGCGCCTACAACTACTCGCCGACCGAACTCGGCGTGTTCGTGGTTCATGGGGAGATGGACGCCGGGTGTACGGAAGATGCAGCACGCGCAGCGTGGGATCAGATTCGTGTTTTACGCGAAGGCCCCATCGAGCCGGCGGAAATTGAGCGTGTGCGCAGAATTTTCGAAGCACGCTGGATTCGACGACTCGAGTCGATGGAAGGCCAGGCAAATCACCTCGTCGAGTGGGAAGCACTGGGTGGCTGGCAGCTTGGGGACGAGTACTTCGAGCGTTTCATGTCCGTCACGGCGGAGGAAGTTCACGCCGTGGCCAATCGCTATTTGACCCCTGAGCGCACAGGCGTCGTGGTATATCGACCCGAGAGGTCTCCGTCGATTGCGTCGAGCGCGCCTGAGTTCATCGAGAAGCTCCAATCGAAGCGCCCGTTGCCGCTCGATCCGCTGCCGCCAAGGGATATTCCCGCTCCGCCGGCAGATGCCCGAGCTCCGGAGCGCGAGAGAATCGAGGCGGGAGTAGCGGTTTACCGAACGGTGAACGGTCTTCCGATTCTCTTGAAAACCAAGCCTGGTGCTGCCGTCGCTTATCTGTCCCTGCAGGCAGTCGGCGGGGTTCGTGATGAGCCGACCGACATTGCAGGCATCACGACGCTGGTAATGCGGTCGTCGCTGAAGGGCACTACCACCCGGAGCGCAGCTCAAATCGCCGAGGACGCCGAGATGCTCGGCGGAAGCATCAGTGCGAGCGTTGGATCGGAAGGGTTCGGATGGTCGATCTCAGTTGCGGTGGAGCATCTGGAGGCCGCGGCGCAGCTTCTAGCCGATGTGGTTTTCAATGCTGTGATTCCGGCCGACGCTCTGGAGACTGAGAGATCGGTCGCGCTGTCGGATTTGTCGGCATTGCGCGACGATATGTTCCGGTTCCCAATGCGTCTCGTGATGTCGGGCGCCTATGGCGATCATCCCTATTCGCGGTCGCCGCTCGGAAAGGAAGAATCGCTTCGGGCGATAACGCTCGATGGCGCTCGTGAATGGTATCGGTCACGCATACAGTCGGCACCGCTGGTGCTTGGTGTTGTGGGTGACGTCGTACCCGATGATGTCGCGGGAGTAATGGCGCGCGAGTTTGCTCTGCTGGTCCCGAATCAGTCGAACGCGGTCGGGGCTCCGCTCTGGCCGGCCGAAGCGGTGACGAAAGCTGAGTCGCGGGAGAAGGCGCAAACTGCGCTCGCGCTGGCATTTCCTGGCCCATCGAGAAGGGATGATCAACGTTTTGCTGCGCAGCTAACAGCGACGATCGCGAGCGGGCTTGGTGGACGCTTTTTTGATGAATTACGGGATCGCCAGTCGCTAGCGTACACCGTGCATGCTTACACCAGCGAGCATCAGGTTGCCGGGATGTTTCTCGCATACATCGCGACGTCACCTGAGAAGGAAGAGATTGCGAGAAAGGGATTGCTCGCGGAGTTCGAGAAGCTGAGAAATGCTCCCGTCACCGACGATGAGCTCGAGCGCGCGAAGCACTACACTCTAGGGGCCCACGCCATTCGTCAGGAGAGCGGTGCTGCCATCCTCGGCGACATGCTCGATGCGTGGATGTTCGGGTCGGGACTCAACGAGATAAATGATTTCGAGTCTCGGATTTCTTCTGTCACGCCATCCGACATTCAGCAGCTCGCCCGCGACTTCTTCGATCCCTCGAGACGTGTCGAAGGATTGGTTTGCGGGGTTGGGAAAATCGTCTAAGGCGTGCCTTGGACGATCGTTATCGAGCGGAATTCTCAGCCAGTCCCTTTTCAGCCTGGAGAATGGCCCCGACAGCCGAGCGATACCTACCATTCGCTGATCTCAGCCCGCTCATCACGTCGTAGTCGCCGGCTTCGCTCACGATCAGCCCCTTTATCTGCGGCTGAGCCGTAGCCCACGAAAGAACTCCCCAGAGAGCAAGCTCCTGGCTCTTCTCTCCATGGGCCAATGGATATCCGCCAGCCGAAAGCACCCAGTGCGGTTTTGATTTCGCGTTGAACGAATGCATCCATTTTTGCGCAACGCGCATGTTGTTGCTGAGAGTACGCGCTCCGTTGAAGTCAGGCATCAACGAGAAGCCAACGACGTCGATTGGCGATTTCTCATTCGCCGCCCAATAGTAAAGCGTACTGTCACGGCTGCCGTAACTCGATGCCGAAACTCCAACCCGGATTCTTTTGTTCACGAAATGCGCAATTCGTGCGGCACGCGTCAGGTAGTCGATCCAGTATTCAGGCGGTTGAGTTCCGATCGCGCGCGAGCCGGTGCCGTACGGGTCAATCGCCGGGATGAGGATGTCAGGACGCAAGCGTCGCGCAATGCGGTCAACGTCGGCAATCCGGTTTTTCGTGTAATCGCTGGGGGACTTCGCAAACTGCAACTCGGCGTTCTTCGGGTAGCCGAGAGAGATGATGATGAGCGCGCTGTCGGCGCGTCGGTCGTCAACGGTGCGGGCAATTGAATCGAGTGCGCCGAGCTTGGCTCCCTCCGGATCGATCACCAGAGAAACTGCGCTGACACCGATGGAATCAACTAGCGAAATGTCGCGGTCTAGCGCGAGCGGAGGTGGTGCGCCACGAAGGTCGGGAAGAACCTTGATGCCGATGTCGAAATCGCCGTCAGGATGCTCCTGCAGCTGCTCCTTCGAATACGCCGCGTAGCTCTTGGTCGTTCTGAAGGCGCCAGGAAGCTCAACCAGCACGAGCGCCGCAATCGCGGCGGCGGTGAATGCAATGCCACCGCGAATGACCTTGCTGAATCTCCAACGCGCCGGCAGTGCGGGCGATATCAACGGAACCTGAAGGTACGCCGGGCCCCAGAGAGCAGGCGCCCCGAAGAACACTCCCAGCGCGGCGGCCTGAGCTGCCGACAAGGCCAATCCAAAATCGGGCGGGATGAATCCTCTCGATATTCCGAATCGAGAAAGCGCGACAATGGCGATGATGAGATTGTAGACGAAGATCGGCATACCAAACAGCGGAGTAACCAGACGGCGGCTGAGCGCGTACGTGGCCTGAAGCGCGAATAGGACCGTCGTTACCGGCCATATCCAGGCAACCGGCTGAATCGCCCGCCCGTAGAGAATCGACGCCGACGCGTAAGCGACGAGCAGGGAAGGGACGATCAGCAAACCCGCGAACGCAGTAATTCCCGAGAAGGCTCGCGGAACGCGTCGCAGTTGCGCGACTCGTCCGGCGACGAGAACGTCCCACATGATCATCACTGCCGCGGCTGAGACATAAAACGCGGCGAGAAAATGCAATCTGCTCAGGGCTGCTGACACGGCCGGAACCTAGAGTTCGCTATACATGCTGGCAAGCGCTGTTGACCCCATCTAGCTTTGCCTGATGGAGCGCGGTCGCATTTTCACTCTTCCTAACAGCATCTCGCTCTCCAGGCTCCTGCTTGCGTTTGCGTTCGTGGTAATGTCGGGGCCGTGGCAGCGAACAGTATTGATCCTCTCCGCTGCGCTGACTGATTTTCTCGATGGCTGGCTTGCTCGCCGGGGAAACAGCTCCACCGTTGCCGGTGCGATAATCGATCCGCTCGCCGATCGTGTTTTCGTCCTCGCTGCCGTGTCGTCCTACCTCATCGGCGGACTGCTCACGACCAGCCAGTATTTCATGTTCCTCTCCCGCGACATCGCGACCGCGGTTGGCTTCGTTGTGGCACGATTCATTCCCGGTCTCGGGGCGTCGGCGTTTCAGGCTCGGCTTCTCGGGAAAACCGTTACTGTTTTTCAATTGATCCTGCTTCTCGTAACGCTGCATTGGACGGCTGCGGTCCAGCCCTTGATCCTCGTGATCGGAGCTCTCTCTGCGGTGTCGATCGTGGATTACACGGTTGCCCTGGAGCGTGCTCGTCGGGCTTCCCAGTCCATCGCCTAACTACCGTTTAACGACGATGGCACAGAGAACGGTTGATGCACAGATGACTACGGTTACCAAATGTTGGAACTACGGACGTAGTGTGCCGTCGTTCTTAATGGCAGTGCTGCTTTTGGCAGTGGGGGCAGCGACGAGGAGACTCGAAGCGCAATCAACGCAGAGTAGAAGACTCCCTCCAAGCGTATCGATCGAAGGCCGAGTGGATGTAATCGCCTCGAAGCAATCTTCCGCACAGGTTGGAATCGGCATCCTCAGGTTCGCCGGGACCTACATACGAACGGGAATTGTCGGGGCAGTCGGTGCAACGAAAGATGGATTGAGCGCCAGGTCCGACGCGTTCGTTCTATTCCATCTCGATCCCTTCAGACAGAGTCGCTGGGCCCCTTATGGGGGTGCAGGACTGTCGGGCCATTTCGACGAAGGGTCGCACGCTAAAGCGTACCTGCTGGTCTTCGCCGGGTTAGACGGACCAGTGAGGCATGGTCTGACGACCTCGTTCGAGGCCGGGCTTGGTGGTGGTGCTCGCCTGGGTGTTATAGTCCGCCAGGCGGTGACGGAGCGGCGATGACGGCTCGCTCCGGGTAATGCGAAAAAACTTCCGCGGAGCTTAAACGGCTGCCTGGACCTTGGCTGGCTGCGAAAACCGCTCCCCGAGAATTCTCAACTCCGCAACCTGCTTCGGGCTCAGTTCGTGGTATCGCTCTGCGAGGTACGACATCGTCCCGTCAAACCAGTCCTTCTGATCTTCCGGAGCCGAGCCGATGACTCCGCACTTCATCACATGTTGAAACATCTCATCGCGCGCGTCTTCAAACGGTGTTGCTACAGGCGCTGCGGTTCTCGTGTATCTAGGCTTCTCTTTGTTCATCAATTCCGGGAAAAGACATTAAGTGTGTTAGTTGATACCTGAATCTAATCAAAAAGTGCCTCGATTTGTAGCGTTTCAGGCCACTGCCCGGCGTCTCATGAACTCGAGCAGCAAATCGCTGAGCTGAGCCGGATTTTCCTCGGGAACCAGCCGTCCAACGCCCGGCATCCTAACCAATCGCCCGTCGGGAAGCTCGCTGACAAGGCGATCCGCGAGGCGACTGTCGAGCCAGGTGTCCTGATCTCCCCAGACTATCAATGCCGGAACGTGGATCGACTTCAGGTCCACGTCTTCCATGTCATCCTCCGTGATGGAGCTTGCGAGTGAGAGAAGATGATTGACTCCGTCCTTGCCCACGAACGGCGCCAGGTACCTCGCAATCAGCTTAACCGGCATGTGGTCGGGGTCGGCGACGCTTCCTTTCAACACTCCTTCGATGAGCGGAGCAGCCCCAAGGATCCCTCTCGTGGTGCGAAAGGCGAATTTTGCGGTGCTCCGCTGCATCTGCGTGATGTCTTTCGCGGGCAGCTCGTCGAAGACAGGAGTGTTGATCAGAACAAGCTTCTCGACCCGTTCCGCCCGGGTTGCAGCCAGCCGAAGCGCAACATCTCCGCCGATGTCCATTCCGACGATGATTCCCCGTGCAACTCGGAGGGCCGTCATTGCAGCATCGAGATACTCCGCCTGCGCCGCGATGCCGAATTCAGCGTCGGACGGCCGGTCAGATTCGCCGTGACCGAACAAATCGATCGCATACGCGGTATGACCCGCTTCGGTGATCGCCGGCGCCACATGCCGCCAGAGAAAGCTGGATGTCGCGAACCCGTGTATGAGAATCACGGCGGTTCCGCCGTGACCGAATCTCTCGACGTGCATCGCGCCTGGGCCAACCGGAACGCGAAGGACATCAGCTTGCATAACCTTACCTCTCCCCTAGCTTTTGAGTCTTAATCGAAGCGCGACGCAGACCGCGCGGCTTCACTCACTTCAACGCGGCTCGCAGAAATGGCTGGCAAGACAAACAGCAAATCGAACAACAAGCGTAACACCGTCAGAAACGCATCAAACCGGCCAACCGGATTTTACTACGCGCTCGGCCTCATCGCGCTCATCGGCGCAAGCTTACTGGGCTACTCGATGATGCGCAAACCGGCCGGTGTCGCCGCAACCGATGCCGTTGTCCCAGCTGGCCCGGTCGGACCAGCCGAGGGCTATCTGATTGGCAAGCCGGATGCCCCGGTGAAAATCATCGAGTTTGCTGACTTCGAATGTCC
>JBDSBT010000106.1:0-6669 GCA_039921425.1 Gemmatimonadaceae bacterium
ATCTCGGAATTCATGGGGCTTCAGAACATTCCGAAGGGACCGATCCTTCTCCGCGACTGGGACATCAACCTCGCTGCCCTGTCGGCATCGCGACATTTCGAGCACAAGGGCGTTGCGATCCGCAACATCATGGGCCTCTACCCCGCCCTGCAGTTCATCCTTATCGGCGACAGCAGCCAGCATGATCCGGAGATCTACCGACAGATTGTCAGTGAATTTCCGAACAGGATTCTTGCGATCTACATCCGGGACGTCACCCGCTCACCAGAGCGGGCGTCATCGATAAAACTTCTCGCGGATGAGGTCCTGGCGGCGAGTTCCACACTCGTGCTGGCCGAGCACACTGTTGATACGGCTAAGCATGCGGCTGAGCACGGTTGGATCAACGCCAAGAGCCTTCCGGATATTGGGGAGGAAAAGCGTGCCGACGAAGGCACGACCGGGAACAAGGCCCCGGCGCCACAGGGCGGTGAGCCGGGCAGCTCTGAACGGCCGACGGTCGTTGAGTGATTAGTTAGCGAAACGCGTCTACCAGTGCGTCTGGCTTGGTAGCACGAAAGATGTTGCCGTGAGTGAGATCCGGGCGTGGGGCATAAGTCCACCGTAGTCCGCGTGGATGTGCTGCGTTCAACGCCGCTTCGATCTTCGCTGCACCAATCGAAGTGCCTGGTTCCAGGGAGCTGACAAAATAGAGTGTCCGCTGTTTTGAGTCGAACTGAGCGACGTGCGACGGCGCGGATTCCACGATCTCTCCGGCGTTCCACCAGACGCTTGGGTCGAGCGCTATATAATGAGTAAAAAGGTCTGGTTCGTCGAAAAACGTCTCCATGATAAATAGGCCGGCGAGCGATTCCCCGATGACTCCGCGCTCGCGCGTAGTGCAATAGCGACCATCGATTTCCGGAATGAGCTCGCTTCGAATGAAACTCCGGAATGCGGCGGACCCACCGACCTTTGGAGCAATTGCGCTGTCAGCCTTGACTCGGGTTGGCCCGGTCAGGTCGCGGCGCCTCTGCGTATTCGGAATACCGACAACAACGATCGGCCGAATTGCACCAAGTGCGATGAGCGAGTCAACGGTGCGAATGACGTGGGGAAAGTCTTCGTCCAGGCCGCCGTCGGGCATATAGAGCACCGGAAATTTCTTCCCCGCGTTTCGATATTGCGGTGGCAGGTAGACGTTGATCGTTCGCTTTTCACCGACGGCGATCGACTCGATCGTGAACGTCTCGTGGGCAAGAGTCGAATCAGTAGCGGGGACTTGTACGGCGATGCTGGACGCAATCGGCAACGATTTACCGGTGGCATGAGCGCATCCGCCGGCGATGGCCATCACCAGGATTGTCCGAGAAATCAGACTTCCAGGCTTCATCTCACCTCTTCCTGTTCCATCAAAGTTGCCTCATGAAAGATCCGGACACACATTGCGGCGTAAAAGTTTAACACCTGCGCAGGGCAAACATGCCAAGGACGTGATCGTTTTTCACGTGTACTTGCTTCGCCATCTCGCACGCGTCACAATAAGGCAGCAAAGGAGTCTCGATGAAATTCTTGTCTCTCGCCGCCGCTGGAGCGGTCCTCGCAATCCATGCAGTCGTCGTGTATCCGCAGGAGCACGCCGACCATTCTCCTGGCCATGGCCTTGGCACCGTGCACTTCGCGACATCATGCATCCCCGCAGTCGCTCCCCAATTCGATCACGCGGTTGCGCTGTTGCACTCCTTCGAGTTCGGCGCGTCTATCCGGGCGTTCAATGAGGTAATTGCGGCTGATTCCACATGCGTCATGGCGTACTGGGGAATCGCGCTGAGCCGATGGACCAATCCAATGGCTCCGGGAATCAGACCCGCTGCAGCGCTACAACAGGGACAACTTGCCGTCGAGCTTGCAACGCGACTCGGCGCTCACGCAACGGAACGAGAGCGCGGATACGTGAATGCGGTTGGTCAATTGTACAAGGGCTTCGAGCATACCGATCAAAAGACTCGCGTTCTCGGTTACAGTCAGGCAATGGAGCAGCTGTCGACCCAGCAGGCAGCCGACACTGAGGCAATGATCTTCTATGCGATTTCGCTCACGGCGTCTGCGTCCCCCGCCGACAAGACATACGCGAACCAGCTGAAGGCCGGCAAAATCCTCGAAGATCTCTGGGCCAAACAGCCGAATCATCCGGGCATCGCCCACTATATCATTCACACATACGACTATCCGCCGCTCGCAATGAAGGCGCGCGCGGCGGCGCAGCGCTACGCGACCATCGCTCCGCTAGCTGCGCACGCCCTGCACATGCCGTCGCACACTTTCACGCGTCTCGGCATGTGGGAGAAATCCGTCGAGACGAATAGGGAGTCGATTGAGGCAGCCATGTCCACCGGCTCGATTGCTGAAACGCTGCACGCCTCGGATTACACCATGTATGCTGACTTACAAATGGCGAGGTATTCCGGCGCGAAAGGGATTCTCAACGGATTACCAGCGCTCGCCGCGCGCTTCGACCCGAATGCGGTTACTGGTGCTGCCCCTGGATCTGCTGGAGTCTTCGCGCTCGCGGCGATTCCTGCACGATGGACACTCGAACGAAGCGCGTGGTCAGAAGCTGCTGCACTCGAGCCAAGGTTTACCGATTATCCGTACGCAGAGGCGATGACTTACTTCGCACGCGCCGTCGGTGCATCTCGAACCGGAGACTTGCCAAAGACACGTGCATCGATCGATTCACTGACGTCGATTCAGCAACGATTGAGCGCAAAAGGCGAAGCGTATTGGGCAGAACAGGTAGCGATTCAGAACCTCGGCGCTCGCGCATGGCTCAAATTCGCGGAGCACAGGAATGAGGAGGCGTTGGCCCTCATCCGTGAGGCTTCAAAACGCGAGGATGCCACCGAGAAAAGCGCAGTTACTCCGGGCCCGCTGGCTCCGGCTCGCGAGCAGCTCGGAGACATGCTGATGCTTCTCCACCGGCCCGTCGAAGCCCGCGCCGAATATCGCGCAGTCTTGGCGAAGGAACCCAACCGTCGTCACTCGCGAATCAGGTCCACCGAAAGGTAGAGAGCCGTCACGCCCGGGACCGATTTGTAAAATCTGCTACTGATCCAGTCTCGCGGGCGTCATTCGGGGCACGAGAAGATGAATAATCGCGAGCGCCGTCAGATAGGCGAACCCGCAGTATAGAAAGACTGGCGTGTAATTGTGCCCATTGGATTCGAGCACGCTTCCAACCGCACGCTGAAACAGGAATCCACTCGCTGCGCCGGCAAAGCCGCCAAGACCGACCACGGTGCCGATCGCCCGCTGCGGAAACATGTCGCTGGGAATGGTGAAGAGATTCGTTGACCACCACTGATGCATCGCCGCCGCGAGGCTCACCAGCGCAACTGTCGTCCAGAGACTGGGCGCGGCACCGGCAAAGATCGTTGGAACGATCGCGGCCGCCGCGATCAGCATCGTCGTCTTTCGCGCACGGTTTACTGTCCACCCTCTTTTGATGAAAAAACCAGACAGCCATCCCCCCCCAACTGAGCCAACGTCTGCCAGCAGATAGATCGCGATGAGCGGTAAAGCGACCTGCGCGAGCTTCACTTCGTAGCGTGCGTCTAGAAATTTCGGCAGCCAGAACAGATAGAACCACCAGACCGGGTCCGTTAGCAGCTTGCCAGTGATGAATGCCCACGCCTGCCGACTCTTGAAAACCGAGAGCCACGGAACCGGGTGCGCCGACTCGGTCGGATCGCTCTTGATGAGCGCTAGTTCATCGGCGGTTACGCGCGGATGAGTCTCGGGTGAGCGGAAAATTGCCCACCATGCTATCAGCCACAAAAATCCGAGCGACCCCGTGATGACGAACGCGTACCGCCAGCCCCATGTCAGCGCGATCCACGGCACGACTATCGGCGTGACGAGCGCGCCGACGTTGGAGCCCGCGTTGAAGATTCCCGTGGCGAGCGCGCGCTCCCTCGCGGGAAACCACGCCGCGACCGTTTTGATTGAGGCAGGGAAATTCCCTGATTCACCGAGTCCGAGAGCGAATCGGGCAGCGCCGAAACCAGTTGCCGACGAGACGAGCGAGTGCGCCATTGCTGCCACGCTCCACACGCTAACCGACAGCGCAAATCCGACCTTCGTCCCGATGCGGTCGAGAAGTCTCCCGATGCCCAGGTAGCCGAGTGCATAGGCGAGTGTGAACCAGGAGACGATTGCACCGTAATCAACGTCGGTCCACTTGAACTCCGCCTGAAGTGTCGGGGCAAGAATTCCGAGAACCTGACGGTCGATGTAGTTGATGGTCGTCGCAAAGAACAACAGCGCAACAATCACCCACCGGAATTTCCCCTTCAACGCCGCGCTCGGCTTTTTCTCATGTGAGCCGGTCAACTGCCTGGATCGCACCACGGATATAGCCGAGTGCGTAGGCCATGCCTGCATGCCAGGGAGCATCGCAACTCATTTCCGGGGTGTGATCGGGAATCAGAATGCCGTCGTAATCCACATCGCGAAGGCACTTGATTGCGCGAATCATGTCGATATCTCCCTCGTCAACGAAGACCTCGTTGTAGAATGGAACCTTGCCTTTCACGTTCCTGAAGTGGACATAACCGATCTTTTTCTGCCGGCCATATTTCTCGATGCTGTCGTAGATATTTCCCCCGCGCATTTCCTGAAGAGATCCAAGGCAGAACTCGAGACAATTAGCGTCGCTCGGCACTAGATCGAGTACTCGCTGATACTTGTCTGGCTCATTCACAAGACGCGCGGCGCCTCGAAGGGCATCGGCCGGCGGATCGTCGGGATGAAGTGCGAGACGTACACCGCTTTCCTCAGCCACGGGAACGATCTGCGAGAGAAACCACTCGTAACGTTGCCATAGCTCGGTTGAACTGACCGGTGCAACGGTTCCCGCCGGCGCGTCGGGATCGTACACCATGTTCCACGCCATTCCATTCGGCATCGGGAGCTGTGGATCGATCTTCGACTCGTCGTACCGTACGGACATCGCACCACCGCGGCCGAACGGACCTTTCGTCCATCCCCACACACCGGCGACGCTGAAGTTGTAGCCCATGATCGGAATACCGAGACGTCCGACAATTTGGATGGTGCGCTTGAGCTTCTCCATCTGCTCGATTTTCTTCGGGCCGTCGAGCAGGATGTCGAACCAGTGGGCTGGATCAAAATTCTCGATGGCCTCCCATGTGAGTCCATCCGCCTCGATTGCTTTCTTCAAAGGAGCAAGATCGTCGTAGTCCCATGGGCGATTCTGATTTTGGGTGATCCCCCAGCCCATGTTCGGCTCACCGCTCGACAGGGTGGGATTGGCCCCCTGGAAATAGTCCACAAGGTGAACGACCAGGTGAGTGACGCCCGCTTGTTTTGCGAACTTGAAGTTGTCTTCCGTCAGCAGCCCACGATACAGACCGAGTCCGAGTTTCATCTATTTGTGCGTATGGAATGAATTCGCGGCATCAGACGCCGCTGAAAATGCTGAAGCCGCCATCAACCGGAACCACCGTTCCGGTCACAAACGACGCCGCGTCACTGCAGAGCCATTGAATTGCGCCGTTCAGCTCGTCGGGTCTGCCGAACCGCCCCATCGGAGTATGTGCAAGCACTTTCTCCGCGCGCTGAGTGAAGGTGCCATCCGCGTTCACGAGAACGCTCTTGTTCTGTGTCGTGATAAAGAAGCCTGGTGCGATTGCGTTAACCCTGATTCCATCGCCATAGCGGTGAGCCATGTCCATCGCCATCCACCTGGTGAATGTGTCGATGCCTGCTTTCGCAACAGAGTAGCCGAGGACCCCGCTCATTGCCTGCTGTGCGGCCATCGAAGAGATGTTGATGATGACGCCGCGCTTTTTATCCGCCATCACCTTTCCAAAAACGAGTGAAGGCTTGACGCTCCCATGGAGATTGAGGGCGATGACCTCGTCGAAGGCATCGAGCGGCATTTCGAACACGGACTTCGTGTCGGTTCGCGAACGTTGAACGCTGCCGCCGGCCGCATTGATCAGAATGTCCACCGTTCCCCACTCTGCTACGACCTCACCACAAGCGCGCTCGAGCTGCTCGACATCGAGCACGTCTGCCTCCACCGATATCGCCCTCATCCCGGCCGCCCTCATCTCGGCTGCCTTCTTCGCGGAGGTTTCACGATTGCGGCCGAGCACTGCGACTTTCGCTCCGGCGACGCCTAGCCCGTCGGCCATGCTTCCGCCGAGGACGCCGTAACCGCCGGTGACGACAGCAACACGGTCGGTGAGATCGAAGGAATTCGCGGTCATTTGAAATCAGTCTCCAGGAGAACGAGTCGACGGTCTCCGCGGAACGATATCGCCAACGGCTTCTCGCCGCCGCTGATTGGCGACTCGACGGTAACTGTGTCCCCGCCGTGAATCACAGATCGCTTTGGTGATCCGTTCACCAGAATCTCCATTTCCAGATCGCGTGTCATGGGATTCGAAATTGTCGTCAGCATCCGGGTTCTCGATTCAGGCACTCGTAGCCAGAATCGTCCTTCACCCTGTCTGCGCTTCTTGTCCACGAGCTCAACTGAGCCGCCGGAGCTGAATGTGTATGGACCGAAGACGCGTCGCCCTTTGGGCACGTATTGAATCGCCGGCTTTGTGTTCCAACCGCTCGTGCCTCCGGCAAAGGTATAACCTGAGCTGTCGACGG
>JBDSBT010000107.1:0-17108 GCA_039921425.1 Gemmatimonadaceae bacterium
AACCCATGGCACAGGCCCCAAAATCCATACTCTGGGTCGACGACGAAGGCGAGCTTCTCGAGTCCCACCGAATCTTCCTGCGCTCCAAGGGCTACGAAGTTGAGTGGGCAAGCAACGCGGACGACGCGGTCGAGATGTTACGCCGCCGGCCCTTCGACATCATGCTGCTCGACGAGCAGATGCCGGGCAAGCGCGGCCTCGAGGCATATCGCGACGTTCGCGAGATAGCGCCGAACCTTCCCGTCGTGATGGTAACCAAGAGCGAGGAAGACACGACCCTCAAGGAAGCCATTGGCGCCAACATTCGCGACTATCTCGTAAAGCCGATCAATCCGCGTCAGGTACTGAGCATCGTGACGCAGATCCTTGAGGGTCCGCGAATTCGCCAACAGGCAATCGCCCGGCGGTTCGTTGAGAGGTTCAGGGCAATCGAGCTCGAGCGGGACCGAAATCTTGATTGGCGCGGGTGGATCGACCGCTTCGACGAGCTGATGCGATGGGATGTGGATCTCGCGGCGGCTGGCGAAATGGGTCTCTACGACTCTCTTCGCGGACTCTATCCGGACATGCACCGCGAGTTTTCGGCCTTCATGAAGACCGAGTATCCGGCATGGCTCAAGAATCTCGAAGGCAACCGTCCTCCGCTTTCGATCGACATCGTCAGCGAGTTCGTGCTGCCGATTCTCCAGCGGGATCGAGCCGCCGTTTTCATTGTCGTCGATTGTCTGCGTCTGGATCAGTGGCGGGTGCTGGAACCGCTCCTCGCTCCGTTCTTCGACGTCGAGACGACTCACTACTTCGCGGTGCTGCCAACCGCGACACCGTACTCGAGAAATTCCCTCTTCAGTGGCCTCTTTCCGGGAGAGATCGCAGCGCGACTCCCGGATTGGTGGGGAAACGCCGACCGAGAAGACGAGTCGCTCAACGCGCATGAGAAGAAGCTGCTTGAATCGCATCTCAACGAGCTGAACGGCCCAACGCCGGTGCGATACCAGAAAATCTCGACGGCCGCCAATTCGGACGAGCTGGAGCGACACCTCGGGACGGCGATCGGGAGCGAGGGTGTCAGTGCATTCGTTTTCAACTTCGTGGATCTGCTGACCCACGGGCGCAGCGAATCGCAGATTCTTTATGAAGTTGCACGCGACGAGATCGCTTTAAGACAGATCACTCGCCAGTGGTTTCAGCGGTCCGCGCTCCTCAGTGTTTTAAAGGAAGCATCCCGCCGGAAAATCTCGGTTCTGCTGACGACCGATCACGGCTCAATTCACTGCAACACCCCGGCGACTGTCTTCGCCAAACGCGATGCGACCGCAAACCTTCGCTACAAGTTCGGAGAGGATCTACGTGCTGAGCGGCCCGAGCAGGCGCTCATGTTCTCGAACGAAGATGATCTCCGGCTGCCGCGACGCGGAGCGGGCGGCAACACTTTGCTCGCTACCAACGACTGCTTCTTTGTCTATCCCACCAAGCTGCGCGAATACCAGAGTCGTTACCGGGGTTCGTTTCTTCATGGCGGAGTGACGCCTGAAGAAGTGATTCTGCCGCTCGCTCTCTTGACGCCAAGATAAATGTCCGTCTACGGGCGGCTATACCCGTTCGTTCGTCCGCACGGCTGGAGAATGGCGGGGGCGATCGCCACGAACATCGTCGCTGCGGTCCTCGACGCGTTCTCCCTGGCGCTTCTGATACCGTTCCTCAACACACTGTTCGAGCAGGCCCCGATTGGACTTGGCGGGGGTGGCCTCACCCGGCTTCTGCGTTCGACGGTTGGAGTGATGCTCGATCCCGCCGACAAGATGGGGTCTCTACGCAACGTGATACTGATCGTGATCACGTTGATGGTCACGAAAAATCTCCTGTTGTGGCTCGCCGGGTATCTGGGCGCGACGCTACAGGAGTATGTGACCCGCGACCTCCGAAAGGCAGTCTACAACCACATCGCACACCTGCCCCTCGGCTACTTTCAGCGGACGAAGACCGGGCAGATTCTCTCGCGCGTCATCACGGACACGTCCGAAACACGCCTGATTCTCACTCAGCTGGTGACTTCGTCGCTTCAAAACAGCGCGCTGATCATCAGTTATATCGTCTTCCTTTTCCTGATCTCGTGGAAGATGACGCTGATGGCGCTGGTGATCGTGCCGGTGCTGGGGCTCGTTCTCACGCCGATCCTTCAGAAGCTGCGTAAGGGCAATCGCAAGAAAGGGAACCAGCACGGTGAGATGACGAGTGTCGTTCAGGAGACGGTCAGTGGCATCCGTCTGGTGAAGTCGTTCGGCGCTGAGCGGGTGGAGGAAGAGAGGTTCGCCGTTGCGAGCAACCGGTATGCAAATCTCACCGTTCGTCTCACGCGCATATCGAACCTTGCTGCCCCGATTACAGAAATTATCGGAACGAGCATCGCGACCGCACTCTTATGGCTCGGCGCGCGCCAGGTGCTCGTCAGCCATTCGATGTCCGGAGCAGACCTCATCGCGTTTCTGTTGTACGCGTTGAGGATGCTTCAGCCCCTGAAACAATTATCGCAGATGCCGACCACCGCGCAGGCGTCATTAGCGTCGGCAGAGAGGTTGTTCGAGGTGCTTGATACGCCGTCGGAGTCCGAGACCGATCAGGGAACGAGAACGGACGCCCGGTTCGCTCGCGAAGTCCGCTTCGAGGACGTCGGGTTTTCGTATGGGGACGCGCCTGTTCTGTCGAACATCTCGTTCAAGGCCGCCAAGGGCGAGGTTGTCGCACTAGTCGGAGCGAGCGGCGCAGGGAAGTCCACCCTTGTCGATCTGATCCCTCGCTTCTACGAGGTGAAGGCCGGAGCGATTCTGATCGACGATGTAGATACGCGCGAATACAGGCTTCCGTCCCTTCGATCGCTTACGGGAATTGTGAGCCAGGACACCGTGCTCTTCAACGACACGGTGCGGAACAACATCGCCTACGGAACGAGTCTGACCTACACGGATGAGCAGGTCGAGGTGGCCGCGCGGGCCGCGAATGCCCATGCGTTTATCACTGAGCTTCCGCAAGGCTACGCCACGATTCTCGGTGAACGGGGCACGCGTTTGTCTGGCGGACAGAGGCAGAGGTTGGCGATTGCACGGGCCTTGCTCAGAGATCCACCGATCCTCATCCTCGACGAGGCAACTTCTGCTCTCGATACGGAGTCGGAGCGACTGGTGCAGGAAGCGGTGGACAGATTGTTGCGCGGGCGGACGGTGTTCGTGATCGCCCACCGCCTCTCGACAATCGTTCATGCAGACCAGATTCTCGTGCTGGGGCGGGGAGAGATAATCGAGCGCGGAACGCACGCCGAGCTGCTGGCGGGGCGTGGAGCTTATCACCGTCTGTATATGCTGCAATTCGGAAACGTGAACTCAATGAGCGACACAATGGCTTCGACGGCGGTATAAGTGCGAATTCTATTTCTACATTGTTCCAGAGAGTGGTCGGGAACGGCCCGCGCCTTCGCGGTTGCCGCTCGCGGCCTGGCCGCCCGTGGTTACAACGTCACCTTCCTGGCCGAGCCGCATAGCAACGTCGAGCAGTCGGCATCGAGGATGGCAACGGTGGCATCCAAGCTTGGCGGAGACGATCCCGTCGCCCCGCGCGACGTCGCGCCGTTTGAAGTCGTCCCGTTCTCGTGCGAGGGACCCTGGTTCTGGGCGGCCTGGCGACTGAGACACGTTTTCCGCCGCTGGGACGCCGAAGTCGTGCTCGTTCATAC
Organism: Gemmatimonadaceae bacterium; assembly: GCA_039921425.1. GTDB lineage: Bacteria > Gemmatimonadota > Gemmatimonadetes > Gemmatimonadales > Gemmatimonadaceae > UBA4720. The sequence continues at coordinate 3,725 of JBDSBT010000107.1, forward strand.
CGAGCGAGAGCACATCATTGCGTCAATGGCATGCTGGCTTGGACGCAGCGGCAAGGTCGTGCGACGTACTCCATCGAGCTGTCAGCTCGACATGGCAGGAAAAGGAAAGTTTGCCAACTGGCTGACGCGCACGACGTATTTATTCTCCAGCGACGCAGACGCGAACGCGGCGGTTCTTCCGCGACGGACAGACCGGAGCGCGATTGCGCGACTCGGCGTTGATGCCTCCCGATATCCTGACAGGACTGCGGTCACGCAGGATCCGAAACCCGACGATATCAGGTACATCATCTGCGTCTACGATCCAACATCACGCGGCCGCGCGGCGACGGCAATCCGTACAGTATCGATGGTGGCTCCCCGTCATCCGTATCTGCGCCTGATCATATTCGGCGCTGGTTCGGACAGCGAAGATCTTCGCATGCAGGCTGCCGCCTTGAACGTGATAAACCTGGTCAGCTTCCTCGGCGAGCGTGACGATCATCTGACGCTTATGCGTGACGCGGAGCTTGGCTGGGTCGTGGCCGAAGCAGACACGGCTGCGTACGGAATTCTCGACCTGATGGCGCTCGGTGTTCCAGTGATTGCCGCGGAAGGCAGTGTGGCGGATGTCTACGTCGCGAATCTCATCAGTGGTGCGCTGGTTCCACCCGACGATGCGGCGACTGCTGCCGCGACGGTCGTGACGCTGCTGGCCAGCGAAGAACAGCGACAGGCGATGGGAGCAGCGGCGAGAGTTCGCGTCAGCCGGGATTTTCCAGAGCAGGCGATGATCGACGGTTTCGAAGGCGCAATCACCACGGCAGCAGGTCGGACTCGGCACAAGGGGTGACGGCGCGGGAGCCGGTCGGGGTTACCGTAGTCATCGCGGCACGGAACGAAGCGGCGAACATCACCGATTGCATAGCAAGCGTCAGCTGGGCCCGTGAAGTAGTCGTTGTCGAGAATGATTCAACTGACGACACGATCGAGAGAGCGCGCGCTGCGGGTGCAAAGGTGATGTCCAATGACTTCGAGACGATCGGCAGACAGCGCAACGCGGCGATCGAGGCTGCATCGTCGCAATGGATTCTCGTCGTCGATGCGGATGAGCGCGGGTCGCCTCGGTTAGGCGAAGAGGTTCGGGCCACGATCGCTGGCGCCGCGTACTACGCCTACCGGGTTCCCCGCAGGAATTTTTTTCTTGGATCGGAGGTTCGGCACGGCGGGTGGAATCGCGATCGTCCAATTCGGTTGTTCAGGTCGCATCTTCGGTATGACGCGAGCAGGGTTCATGAACATGTCGTCGTGAGTGGCGATGTCGGAGAGCTGCGCAGCACGCTTTCTCACGAGCCGTATCCCTCTATCAACAGTTATCTGGAAAAACTCGAGCGCTACAGTCTCTGGTGGGCGGAAGACAAGTACGAGCGGGGAAAGCGAACGGGCCCTGCATCGGTTTGGGTCAGATCGAGACTTCGATTCGCGAGCATGTATTTCCTGAAATTTGGATTTCTCGACGGCGAGGCTGGAGTGATTCTCGCCTCGCTCGCCAGCATGAGCGTCATGACGAAATACGCGCGACTCTGGGAGATTCAGAAGCGCGGAGGGCAGTAGCCTGCGCATTCTGCTCATTGGGAGCGACAATCCCTGGCGCATGGAGGCGGCAGTCGAGCGAGCTTTCAGGAAGCTCGGTCACGCTACGCTGCTCATCGACGACCGCAGAATGAAGCGCAAGATTGGTCGCACAATGACTCAGCGTTGGGCCAGATGGAGTGCGAAGCGCTTTCGGCCAGACTTCATTTTCCTTTCAAAATGCCTGGCGCTCGATCCTGCAACGGTGATCGAGATCATCGAGCAGAAAGAGAACGCGATGTGGTATCACGACCCGCAGTGGCATCGCGACCTGGAGAGGCCGGACATTGCGCACATCGCGACGATCGGCCGTCTTGCCCAAACATTTTTCGTCACTGGATTCGAATCGGAATGGAGAGCTCATGGCCTGAACGCCCGCTTCCTGCCAGCGGCTGGCGACTCGGGTATTCATCCCGTGTCCCCTGATGCGAGATTCGCTTCGGACATTGCTTTCATCGGCACCGGATACGATCGAGATCGCGCGGAACTGCTCGTCAAGGTTGCGATGCAGAACAGGGTGCGCGTCTGGGGTCCGGGCTGGGCACAGTGGAAAGACCCACTCAACTGGAACGGAAAGGCAATTGAAGGGCACGACTTCGCGGCTGTCTGTTCGAGTTCAAAAATCGTCCTCGGCATCAATCCGACGCGGGCGTTGGGGGGCATCGGCTACACGTCTGACCGCACGTGGATGGTGATGCTGGCCGGCGCATTTTATCTCGCCCAGCGAACACCGGGCGTGGCTGCAATGCTTCAGGACGGTGAGCACTGCGCGTTCTACGACGACCCCGAATCGTGTCTCACCCAATGCGAAGCGTATCTAGGCGATGCCGGGAAGAGAGATCGTATTCGAATTGCCGGCGAGAGGTTCGTCCGGGCCCATCACACTTACGATCAACGCGCGAATAACGTTCTCGAGGACCGGGAGTTCGTGAATCCTCTCGCAGAAAAATGAGGAATCACCTGTTCGTCACGCAGGACTATGGGCCGGATCGTGGAGGAATGGCCCGGCGCCACGTGGAGCTCTGCCGTCGATTCGGCGACGCGGACAACACCATGGCTGTGTCTACGGTGCGGCTCGATGGCGACGAGGCGTTTGACAGTGGCGAAGCGTATCGGGTCTATCGGCAGCCCTTTCATTTTCGCCAAGCGAATCGATTTGCGAATCAGATGAAGTGGGCGCGGTGGCTGACCAAGTTTGGCAGCGACGGATTGGACGTGATCCATTGCGGCAACATCAGGCCGGTCGGGTACGCAGTTTCGTGGGCCCATTCGCAACTGGACGTTCCCTACATAGTGTATGTGAACGGCGGCGATCTGCTTCGCGAGCGGCTGAAGGCCGCGAAGAGTCGTGTAAAGCGAGCGAGCGCTCGCCGGATTCTCGGCCACTCCGCAGGAATTGCGGCAACGTCTCAGTGGGTGGCCGACCTGGCGCGCGACGTCATGGAGCAGGTCGGGGTAAAGGAACCGCCGCCGATCGCTGCGCTCGATCTGGGAACAGACCCTGAAGTTTTTTCGCCTGGCCGCGATTCCGGTCGGCTGAGAACCAAGTGGAATGTTGGCGCTCGGCCGATAATGATCACCGTTGCGCGACTGGTGCCTCACAAAGGACAGGACACAGGCATTCGCGCTCTTGCCCGGCTTTCGAGGGAATTTCCATCACTCACCTACGTGATGGTTGGCGAGGGGCACGATGAGCAGAGACTTAGGGCCCTCGCCAATGAGCTCGGCGTGCAGAGTCGAGTGGTATTCGCTGGTCCGATCGCGGACGCAGACTTAGCCGAAGCCTACGCCACGTCGAACGTTTACCTGGGGGCGTCGCGGCTGCACAACACCGTGAACGCCGAGGGGTTTGGAATTTCTTTTCTCGAAGCGTCGGCGTCAGCGTTGCCGGTCGTTGCGGGCGATTCGGGAGGCGTACGTTCAGCCGTACGTGAAGGAATCACCGGGCTCGTCGTTCCGCCCGAGGACATTGACGCCATCGCGTCGGCAATCGGCGGGTTTGTTCGCGATCCAATCCGTCGTGCTGCCTTCGGATTGGCCGGCCGGCAAGCTGTCGAAGAGCACTACAATTGGAAGAGAGTGGCGAGCGACACCCGCGACTTTACCATCTCGGTAGTGAAGCAGTCGGACAGGAAGCGATGAACAGCTACGAGGAGCGTCGCAGGCAACCCCCAACCCTGTCGCATCGAGCGGAGTTCTATTCGATGCGCGCGGTGTTTTCCGGTCTCCAGAAACTTCCCTGGCGTCGCGCGTGCGCGATTGGTGAGCGGCTCGGCGCACTGGGCCGCTGGCCGCTTGGAATACGCCGTCATGTGGTCGAGACGCAGATTGCAGCGGCTTTTCCCGATCTGAGCGTGGCCGGCGTCAGGGAAATCGCCAATGGCTCGTACAAACACCTCGGACGAAATGCAGTTGAAGCGGCGATCCTCCCTGAGCTTGGCAAGGACGGCGTACTCAGACTCATCGATCGCGTTGATGGATGGGAGCACGTCGAGGCTGCGCAAAGCCGGGGGATCGGCGGCATCATGGTTGGAGGTCACCACGGGAATTGGGAGCTGATGGGTGCGTACCTGGCCGCGAGAGGTCTGAACCCTGAAGTCGTCGTTCGGGGCGCGGCCAACAGACTGTTCGAGGATTATCTGAACGCAAACCGTGAAAAGCTCGGGCTCACTGTCGTGCACGATTCGAAAGCAGCGAGAAGCACCGTCAAGGCTGTTCGCGATGGCCGGTTCGTCGCCATCCTTGCCGATCAGGGAGTTCTTGGCCTTGCCTCCACCTTTGTTCCGTTTTTTGGGCGCCCCGCAAAGACCGCTCGAGGGTTTGCGGTATTCGCCTTGCGATTGGATGCTGCTGTCTGTTTTATGGACATGCTTCGGCTGCCGAACGGCAGGTTCCGGGTGGTGTTCGAGCCGATAGCGGTCGAAAAGTCGCGCGATCGCGATAGGGATGTGGACGCAATGGTCGCTCGTTACAGCGAAATTCTGGAGAAGTGGGTACGACAATATCCGTCGCAATATTTCTGGCAGCATCGCAGGTGGAGACGACAGCCGGATGGAACTCCGCCGGAGCAGCGCGATCCGACGTTAAAGGATCCGGGCAAATGGACGCCTTCGCGATGAGCAAATGCTAGACACTGCGCAGCGCAAGCGCTTGCTGGGCGACAATCGCGCCCGATTCGGGCTCGTCGTCATCACGTTGATGATCTTCGCAGCGATTGCAGCGCCGCTCGTCGCCACGCAGGATCCGCTCAAGATCGACTTGTCGAATTACCTCTCTCGTCCCTCCGGGGCCCACTGGCTCGGAACGGATGTGCAGGGCCGCGACATCTGGGCGCGACTCGTGTTCGGCGCGCGTGTGTCGCTTACCGTCGGACTGATTTCTCAGGGCATCGCGCTGTCGCTTGGCGTCACGCTCGGACTGATCGCAGGGTACTACGGCAAGTGGGTTGATGAGCTCGTGATGCGACTCGCTGACGTAACACTCGCATTTCCGACGCTGCTGCTGCTCATCGCGATGGTTGCTGCATTCCAACCGTCGATGGGTGTTGTGTTTGCGACAATTGGCGTTGTCGGCTGGGCGGGAATGGCGAGACTGGTGCGAGGGCAGGTGCTGGTAGTGCGTCAGCTCGAATACGTCCAGGCCATTCGCGCGCTCGGCGCGAAGGACGTTCGTGTGATGCTGCAACACGTTCTGCCGAACGTCATCGCGCCGGTCGTAATCGCCGCGACGCTCGGGGTCGCCGGTGCTATCATGGCCGAGGCAGCGCTTTCGTTTCTTGGCCTTGGAGTTCCGGCTCCGACGCCGAGCTGGGGGTCGATGATCGCTGACGGGCGAGATCTGGATCAGCTGAGGCGCGCACCGTGGACGTCGGTATTCCCGGGAATGGCGATCGGCGCGGCCGTGCTCGGGTTCAATCTCCTCGGCGATGCGCTTCGCGATGCGCTCGATCCCCGGCAGCAGCGCAAGGCGCCCCGCGGACCGTAATGAAGGCAATTCTCGCAGCAGCCGTCGCAGTGATTGCTTGCACCGATTCCGCCGCGAAAACTCCCGATGCGTCCGTGAGCACCGTGTCGCACACAATGAGACTGGAGCAAGTCGGAGACCGGTTTCAGAGCCCCGTGTATGTCACATCGCCTCCAGGTGATTCGCGGCTCTTCGTTGTGGAGCAGGCGGGTCGAATTCGAGTGGTGAAGAGCGGCATTGCCGCACAGACGCCTTTTCTGGACATCAGGTCCCGCGTGAAGACTGGTGGAGAGCAGGGCCTATTGAGTGTGGCGTTTCATCCAAGCTATCGAACCAACGGATTTTTTTACGTCAATTTCACCGACAAGCAGGGTGACACGCGCATCGAGCGATTCAAGGCCGGCGCAAATCCCGATGTTGCTGATTCCGCATCATCACTGCTGATCCTGAAGATCGACCAACCGTACGCGAATCATAACGGCGGTCTGGTGATGTTCGGTCCTGATGGAATGTTGTACATCGGAATGGGAGATGGCGGCTCGGCCGGCGATCCTAAAGGCAGCGGGCAGAACAGGAATGCCTTGCTCGGAAAGATTCTTCGAATCAACGTCAGTCGTCAGGATCCGTATACGATTCCGGTTGACAATCCCTACGCGAACGGAGCGGAAGGGAAGCCCGAGGTCTGGGCGACAGGCATCAGAAATCCCTGGCGCTTCGCATTCGATCGATCGGCCGGACTCATGTACATCGCCGACGTCGGACAGAACCAGACCGAGGAGGTGGACGTTGTGCCAGCGAGTCGCGCCGGAGTGAATTATGGCTGGAATTCGATGGAAGCCGCTTCGTGCTATCGTCCGTCGAGCGGATGCAAAAGCTCCGGCCTCGAGCTTCCGGTCCTGACATACGGTCACTCCGGTGGCGCTTGCTCGATCACTGGCGGGTTCGTATATCGCGGCCGCCGATTGGCCGCAATCGCCGGGCACTACTTCTACGCTGATTACTGCACCGGATGGATACGAAGCTTCAAGTATGAGAATAGATTGGCGACTGACCGCCGCGAATGGAAAACGGATCGGAACGCGGGACACATTGTGTCGTTTGGCGAAGACGGCGCAGGCGAGCTATATGTCGTCGCCGAGGGCGGACAGATCTACCGCATTGCCGGCGTGTCGTGACTGGTATCGCGCACTATCCGATCGAGAATGCTTTTCCAGATCGCGTAGCCGGCGGCGTTCATGTGGAGACGGTCGGGAAGGAATAACTCCTCTCGCGGCCTGCCGTCAGGTCCCAGCATCGGAGTAAACACGTCTACGTAAGCGAGGCGTGCGTCGCGTGCTGCATATCGCCGTATCATATCATTCGCTTCACGAATCTGCGGCATCAGCGCAAGCCGCGACCCGCTCGGCTTGATCGATACGAATGCCATACGAGTCGAAGGCAATTCTCGTTGCACGAGCTCCACGAATGAGCGGTACTGATCGAATACCATCGTCGGACTTTTGCCTGCGGCGAGGTCGTTGTCGCCTGCATAAAGAACGATGAGCCGCGGATGATACGGAATAACGATCCGCGGCGCATACCGCACGACGTCGCCGAGCTCTGAACCTCCGAAGCCACGCTGAACGATGTCAATGCCGGGAAAGTCTGCGTCAAGCGTGGACCACACCCGGATGGACGAACTGCCGACGAAGAGAACGCCGCGCTGTCGCGGCGGCGACACGCGATCTTCCGCTTCGAACGCTGCGATGTCGCGCTCCCAGATGTCGTTCCCGGGTGTCGCCGGCACGACGGCCGCTTGAGGCCGCGAAAGGGCGCTGATCGCCGGAGCACAGGCGGAGAGACCTATTGCGACAGCCCAACCAGAAATCCGCTTGAAGCGAGACGTTGCGGTCATTGTTTCACCCTGACCAATCCGAAGTCGCGAGCTCCTTTCTTCATGAGGAAGTATCCTCCCTTAAGAGAGTTGCCCGGCGCGTCAGCAGCACCAGTTATTTTCTTGCCGTTGACGGATACGCCACCCTGTTCGACAAGTCTACGAGCGGCCCCACGTGACGGGGCAAGTTTCAATTCTACGAGCCCATCAATGGCACTCGTAAACACGTCCATCGTCGCAAACGGAACCTCTTTGCTCAGCGCGGCGAGCGCATCGCTCGACAGCGCAGCAGGATCTCCTTTCGCAAACAGAATCTTCGAGACCTCTCCGGCAACGTTCGATGCTTCCAGCCCGTGCACGCGAGTCGTGACGTCGCGAGCGAGCGCATGCTGCGCCGCGCGGTCCTGCGGGTGCTCGGCCATCTCTCGCTCGAGAGATTCGATCTCCTCGCCAGAGTGCAGCGTAAAGAAACGCAGGTACCTCCCGGCATCGCGATCATCGACGTTGATCCAGAACTGGTAGAACTGGTACGGTGACGTTCGCTCGGGGTCGAGCCACACGCTGCCTGCCTCGGTCTTCCCGAACTTCGTCCCGCTCGAATTTATAACGAGAGGGAACGTCATCGCATGAGCGTCACCGTCTTCAGTGCGCCGGATGAGCTCCAGGCCAGCAGTGATATTTCCCCACTGATCGCTTCCCCCAACCTGAAGCGACACGCCGTCGCGTCGGAAAAGCTCGCGATAGTCGTACGCCTGGAGCAGCATGTACGAGAATTCCGTGTATGACATGCCGGACTCGAGACGCGACTGCACCGAGTCCTTCTGCATCATGTAGTTGATCGTGAAATGCTTGCCGACGTCGCGCATGAAGGCAATCGCGCCGAGTGGCAGAAGCCAGTCGGCATTGTCTCTCATCTGCGCGGCGTTCTTTCCGCTGAAGTCGAGAAATCTCTCGAGCTGACGTCGCAAGCCTCTCGTGTTCTCAGCCACGATCTCGGGCGTGTTGAGCTGTCGCTCGACCGTTTTCCCGCTTGGGTCGCCAATCATGCCGGTGCCGCCACCAACAACAACGAATGGAACGTGCCCGGCTCGCTGAAGGTGCATCAGACCCATGACGGGAATGAGATTCCCGACGTGCATGCTCGACGCTGTCGGGTCGAACCCGCAATATGCGGACACGGGCCCGCGTTCGAGTGCCTCAGCCAGTCCATCTGTGTTCTGATGGAGCAGCCCGCGCCAGGCGAGCTCTTCAAGTAGAGACGTCGGTTCAGTCATTCTCCAAAATAGAGCGACACTAAGGCGGTGTCACGGTACGGACATTAGCTTATAGCCCGAATGGCTAAACGATCGGACTCCTTTCGTCGCAGACATCCGACTCTCATAAGAGTCCTGCTGCTGATCCTGACATTTGGCGTCGCTCTGGGAATCGGGGTCGCCTACGGCGCCTGGGCCCTCGTATGCCGGGGCGGCAAATGTCCGCCGGTCGAGTCGCTGAACGACTACACTCCTCGCCAGACTTCGAAGCTGTACGCCGCCGATGGAAGGTTCATCGCCGAATTGGGACTCGAGCGGCGAACGCTCGTGAAGCTGGACGAGATTCCCCTCACGGTTCAGCAGGCGTTCGTCATCACTGAAGACAAGCGCTTCTACGATCACTCCGGTATCGACTGGCGCCGAGTTTTCGGTGCTCTGGCTCGCGATATTCTTGCACGTCGGTTCGACGAGGGTTTCTCGACGATTACCATGCAGCTCGCGAGAAACGTTTTTCCTGAAAGCATCTCTCGCGAGAAGACGCTCGTTCGAAAGATTCGCGAAGGAAAAGTCGCGCGGGAGATCGAGTCAAAATTCGATAAGAAGAAAATTCTCGAGCTGTACCTGAATCAGATCTCGCTGGGCAACGGCGCCTACGGCGTGGAGACAGCGTCGCAGCGCTATTTCGGAAAGTCCGCCCGCAATCTGAACGTCGCGGAGGCCGCAACGCTGGCAGCACTTCCGAAAGCGCCCGAGCGATACAACCCGCGCAAGCATCCTGATCGTGCGATCCAGCGCCGCAATACGGTCATCGAGCTGATGCGGCGCAACGGAGCAATAAGCGATGTCGAGGCTAGAGGAGCGGAGGCATTCCCGCTTCAGCTCGCGAGCAAGACCGAAGCCGGAGAGACAGCGCCGTACTTCGTCGAATGGATTCGGCAGCAGCTCGACGAGCAATTCGGGCGACAACTCTACGAGCAGGGGCTGAAAGTCTACACCACGCTTGACCTCGACGTGCAGCTCGCGGCCGAGCGCTCCCTCGAGCTTCAGCTGAAGAGGATCGAAAGCGGAAGATTCGGCAAGTTTGGTTCGGAGTCGTACGAGCACTACATAGCGCGAAGCCTTGCCGGCACTGAGCCAGGTGAAAATTCCCCGTATCTCCAGGGCGCCTTCGTTGCGCTCGATCCGCGCAACGGCGCGGTGAAGGCGATGGTCGGGGGGCGCGACTTCTATGATTCCAGGTTCAACCGCGCGACGCAGGCGCTTCGTCAGCCCGGATCATCGTTCAAGCCGATCGTCTACGCGGCAGCAGTTCAGAATGGACGGCCGCCCTCGTACATGGTCAACGATTCTCCGCTCGTTGTGGATCAGGGGACCGGCACGCCGTGGCAGCCCAGGAACTACGATGGACGTTTTGCCGGCTTGATGCCGATGCGTCGAGGCTTCTACGAATCGCGCAACATAATTGCGATTCGCGTCGGCATGGAGCTGGGCGAACAGACGATCATCAACCAGGCCAGGAATTTCGGAATCACTACGCCGATTCCCCCCTATCCATCGATTTTCATCGGCGCCGCCGATGTCTATCCGATTGAAATGATCTCCGCCTACTCGGTATTCGCTAATCAGGGAATTCGTCCCGCTCCCAACGCGATCCTTCGCGTCGAGAATGCCCGGCAGGAGGTGCTCTGGCAGCAGACCCCGACTCGCACGCAGGTGCTTTCGCCCGAAGAAGCGTGGATCATGGTGGACATGATGAAGGACGTCATTCGCCGCGGCACAGCAGCCGGCGCGGTGTGGGGCGCAGGCTTTCATCGGCCAGCCGGCGGCAAAACCGGCACTACGAACGACGGCACCAACGTCTGGTTCATCGGCTACACGGCGGATTTACTTGCGGGCGTGTGGATTGGGTTCGACAAGCCGAAGAAGATCATGGCCGATGCGCAGGGAGGACGCCTTGCTGCGCCGGCGTGGACTCAATTCATGACTGAGGTCTACCGACGACGTCCGGCCCCACCCGACTGGCCTCGGCCTCAGTCGATCATCACTCGTGAGATCGACTTCACTACCGGGCTTCTCCAGACACCGTATTGTCCGCGTGAACTAATTGGCACCGAGGTCTACATCCCCGGTACAGAGCCAACCCACGAATGCGACAAGCACCTTGGTTATGAGCCCGGATACGACTCGCTTGGAGTGGCACCACCGCCGGCATCGTATCCACCGCCTCCGGCGTACTATCCAACCCAAAGCAACGTCCAACCGCGCGTTGTTCCGGGCGCTTCGCCGATTCCTCGGCGCGCAACACCTGATACAATCCGAGGCAGGATTCGTCTCGACACCAACCGGACCGACTCGCTGAGCGCTTCCAGCGCCCGATGAGGCGCTACAGCGCGCGCTGGATAGTTCCAGTGACGCGGCCGCCGATTGAAAACGGCTGCGTCGTGGAAGACGTCGGGCGAATCGTCTACGTCGGGCCAATCGAAGGCGCTCCGGAAGGTGATGACCACGTCTTCGGCGATGCCGTGATTCTCCCAGGACTCGTCAACTCTCACACGCACCTCGAGTTGACCTCGATGCGTGGCTTTCTCGAAGACCTCTGCTTCAACGACTGGATCGACAAGCTTCGCAGCAGCCGCAAGGAAGCGCTGACTGACGAGATGCTTCTGGATTCGGCACGCTACGGCATTGTCGAAGGTCTCGAAGCCGGGATCACGACGTACGCCGACACTTGCGCGACCGGCTTCGTCATGTTCGCGATGCTGGAGATGGGTGTCCGCGGAATCATGTTCCAGGAAACCTTTGGTTCAGGGCCTGAGCAATGCGACGCGTCGATTAAAGCGTTACGAGCGCGCGTCGCCGAGCTTGCTCCGCTTCAGACTGAGCTCGTAAAACTGGGAATTTCGCCGCACGCGCCTTACACCGTTTCGGATGCGTTGTACAAGGCATCTGCCGACTTCTCGAAGGAAGGCGGATGGCTGATGGGCCTTCACATCGCCGAGAGCGCCTCTGAGCAGGAGCTAGTCTGTAGCGGAACAGGGGCGTTCGCCGAAGAATGGAAAGACCGGAATCTCGAAGTCGTGATTCGCGGCCGGTCACCCGTGGGAGTGCTCGAGAAAACCGGTTGCCTCGATACGTCGCCCCTTTTGATTCACGCAGTGCGGCTCGATGCGGAAGACATCGCCACGATCGCTTCCTACAAGTGCACCGTCGCGCACTGTCCGGCATCGAACGCGAAATTTGGCCACGGCATTGCGCCGATCGGTGAATATCTCGAAGCCGGAATAATTGTTGGCCTCGGCTCCGATTCTGTTGCAAGCAATAATCGAATGGATATTCTCGAAGAGGCACGACTCGCTGTTCTGCTTCAGCGGGCTTCGCGAAGGAACGAGCGCACGATCCCGGCGCACACAGCTTTGGAAATGGCAACGATCGGCGGCGCGAGAGCGCTGCGGATCGATGACCGAGTCGGATCGCTGGAGGTCGGGAAGGATGCCGATCTGTCTGTGTTTTCGTTGACGGCTGCTCGTGTTACTCCGATCGGGAATGTAGATGCCGCGGTCATCTTCGCGCTGGCCGGGGCCAGAGCTCAGTTCGTGGCAGTACAAGGGAAACCGTTGCTCGTCGATGGGTTGGTGCTCAACGTTGATCCTGGATTGAGAGAGCGAGTGCATTCTGCTGGAGAGGAGCTACGAGAATGGGAGAGACTGGTTTCCGCGTAGACGGGGCAAACCCTCAACATCAAATGATTTTAGGTTTGAACGACGGAAGGGCCGGGGAGTGACTGTCGTTCAGCGGTTAACCCCAATTCCATGAGTCGAGGAACGCCGCGCCGCTGGTATTCGGAAAGGAGCCCTTCGTGTCCTTCGTGCCTTCGCGGCCAATGGATAGCTTTCCCGAAGCCGAGAATGCATAGTTTCGAGACAATCTTGACCAAAGGGATGTGATGGAACGGGACGACAACCACCATAAGATCTGGCGCGACGGAAAGTTCGTGAGCTGGGAGGACGCGACGATTCATGTGATGAGTCACGTCGTTCACTACGGATCTAGTGTCTTCGAGGGAGTTCGCTGCTACGCAACACCCGAAGGCCCGCAGATTTTCCGGCTCCAGGACCACATGCGGAGGCTGGCCGACTCGTGCCGCATCTATCGGATGCCCCTCCAGCACTCGCAGGAAACTCTCATTCAGGCCGCCATCGACACCGTGGCCGAGAACGAGCTTCCTCATTGCTACCTGCGCCCGATCGCGATCCGGACGGGCGAACAGATGGGAGTGTTGCCAGTAGATTGTCCGCTCGAAGTTTTCATCATTCCGTGGACGTGGGGAACGTACCTCGGCGCCGCATCGATTACCGATGGCGTCGATGTATGCGTCTCGAGCTGGCGGCGGCCGGCCCCCGACACTTTTCCAACGATGGCAAAAGCCGGCGGGAATTATCTCAACTCGCAGTTGTCGAAGATGGAAGCGAAGCTGGACCACTACTCCGAAGGCATCATGCTCGACTCGTTCGGGCTCGTCTCGGAAGGAAGCGGCGAAAATCTCTTCCTCGTGCGAGGCGGCAAGCTCCACACGACGACGGTCGCCTCAGGAATTCTGAACGGCATCACCCGTGATTCGGTAATGAAAATCGCCGCCGATGCGGGTATCGAAGTAGTCGAGCAGGTGATGCCGCGCGAAATGCTT